>VBKX01000217.1:0-2187 GCA_005879435.1 Deltaproteobacteria bacterium | reverse complement strand
GTTCTTTCTCAACGGCCTCTAAGTAACTCATGTCCAGAAAATTTTGAGGCGGCGGCGAGCCTTTGATCTTGCCTTCCTCTCTGAGTACCTCGAGGATCGACTGAACCGCGCCCGGGACCACATAAGGATACTCCGGGTGGACGCCATTCAGCGCGTCATAGCGCCGTTTGCTCGCCGCCTCATCCTTGTCGCGGTAATATTTACCGAGAATCTCGGTGGTCTTCCTCGGCTCGTTTTTAACGTACCTGATGGTGTCGACGACGCTGCGAACGAATCTCAAAACAATATCCCGGTGGGCGCGCGCATAGGACTCCGTGGTGACAATCCCGCTGCCGAGGAAGTCGATATTCTCCGTCTCAGTGAGAATGCGCAAGCCAAACCGGTCGACATAGAGCTTATCGCCGCTATTCAGCACCGTCGCGTGCACGGCTCCTGACGTGATCGCGCCTAGCCGTGCCGGAACATCGCCGACTTGAATGAAGGTGACGTCCTTATTGGGCCGAAGATTGAATTGCTTGAGGCCTAGACGCATGCCGTAGTCCGACGTTGTGCCGAACACGCCGATACCGACTTTTTTGCCGACAAGATCGGCAGGTGTCTTGATCGACGGATGAACCACAATCATTTGACCCAGCCGATTGAGCCCGCCGATAACGATCAAATCGGCGCCCGAGATCCGCGCCTGAATCGTCTGGGGCCCGCCGACGAACCCAAATTGCACGTCGCCGCCGAGCAGGGCGGAGATCGAACGCCCGGCGATGTAAACAGCCTCGACGGAAAGTCCATTGCGTTGAAACACCCCGGCTTGCACACCAAGCGGAAATATCACTTGGGTCAAACTCGGTGAACCGTACGAGGCCTTGATCTTGATCTGCGCGTCGGCCGCGCCAGGCAGCGCGACCGCAATAAGGAGCAGGATGCCGGCACAAAACAAGCTCATCATAGCCTCCGAGGACTTTTTCCGTGTCGCATTGTCGAGAAATTTAAAATCAACGTTAGTTCTCTCTCTAGCTTATTTCGCTCAACCTAAGCGTGATCGTTGCTTGCTCAACTCACACCGTAAAGCCTCACGCAGTTGTCCCAGAGAATGTTTTTCTTCGATTGCTCGCTGATCGGCGTCGTAAGAAACTCATCGAGCGCGTGCGGCCAGCGGCAGTCGATATGCGGATAGTCCGTGGAGATGACGATATTATCGTCGCCCAGATAATCGATCACGTTCTTGACCAGCGCCTCATCGACATCCACCGAGATAAAACACTGCTCCTTGAAATATTCGCTGGGCTTTTTGCGTAAAGGAACGTCGGCCATCGCGCCCTGCATCTCCCAGTACTCATCGATGCGATAAAGCAGCCAGGGGAGCCAGCTGCAGTTGCCTTCGAGAAAAGCGACTTTAAGTTTTCCGAAACGTTCGAGCACGCCGCCCGCGGTGAAAGCGCTCACAGCCAGAATCTGCTCGATCGGGTTTCGCAGTGGATTGACCAGCAGCGCCTGGTTGGGGTGGCCTTCGAAGCGATCCTTCGACACCTGCGGCTGCTGCGGCCGCGCCGGCGGATGAAAGCAAATGGGAATGTTCATCTCCTGCGCTTCCTGCCACAGCGGATCGAAGTAGCGGTCATGGATCTGCCTGCCATTGATCGGCTCCGGACAAATCGACAAACCGACGGCGCCGTTCTTTACGGCGCGCCTTGCCTCTTTTACGGCAAGGTCCACGTCATGGAGTGTAATCAATGCTGATCCTTTGAGACGCGTTGGGTCGGCTTTGCAAAAATCGGCCATCCAATCGTTCCACGCCTTGCACAGATCGTTGGCGTACTCTATCCAATCCTTCCCGATCCATCGCCGCCAGTTGGGAAACATTGTCGTAGTCGCGCACCAGCGATTCGTTGAAGCGATCAGCCATGCGGTTCTCATGAAAACTAACGACGTCGCTTGGCGGCCGGATGGGCTTTCCATCGCCGAGAAAGTAACGCGTCATGCCGTGTTTCTTGCGCGGCTCGCCGCGCGGAATGCGCCCGCCCCATTTAGGGTTCATGTACTTCGCGTATAGATCGGCCGGCTCGAACACATGCATGTCGCTGTCGAAGGCACGGAAACCGTTCTTAGTCATGACAAGCCTCCAAACTCTTGTTTAGTTCACGGAATGACCTTCGACTCCGAGCCGAAGCGTTCTCAATTTGTCGACCGGAA
>VBKX01000216.1:972-2226 GCA_005879435.1 Deltaproteobacteria bacterium | reverse complement strand
TCCAACTCGGGATTCTGAGCGCTAACGGGTTGCCGGTCGCGGGAGTGGAGACGGCACGCAAAGTTTTAGGTCCGAATTTACCGTCGAACCTATTGATGGAGCGCCCATGAAACTGCAATGCTTCATTTCGCGGAGATTTATGAGCAGCTGAGGGTGGCGGTCGCTATTTGCGTTCGGCTCGGTAGATAATTCGGTAAACCTATCTCTCGACGAATATTTAAAGGTCCGCCCGTCCGTTTTTTGAGTTCCCGGTATTGACCGAGTCCCTTTGGCTCTCGTATATAGGCGCTAGGTTTACGAGCGATTGTAGGAGTTTGGCGATGAATGGACCACATGTTGGCGCGGCGCTCATCATGTTTTTAACCGTCGGTGTTTTCTTTGATGGTACAAACATGGACGTCGTGCTCGCCAATCCGTACCTCGCCAAAGCCGGTGAGCCGGTCGTGAAAGTGCGCATCGGCGCGTGCGCGATCACGGGCGGCTTTATTCATCTCTATGCGGCGCTGGACAATCGGCTCTTCGATAAATACGGCATCAACGCCGAGCACATCGTCGTGCGCGGCGGCGCCGTGGCGATGGCGGGCCTGGCGTCGGATGAGATCAATTTTCTCTACTGCAATGCCGACGCGAACATCGTGCGCATCGGCACGGGAGTGGACGCAAAGCTGGTCGCTTCCCCGCTGATAGGGCTGCCGTACGTGGTGCTGGCGCGCAAAGACATCAAGCGTCCCGCGGATCTCAGGGGAAAAAGTATCGGCGTGACTCGGCCAGGAGATTTTCCTTATCGCCTTGCCAAGGAATTCCTCAAGAAGCACAATCTAAGCGAAAAAGAAGTTACGCTCGCCACCGTCGGCGGCACGCCGACGGAGCGCTACACGGCGCTTGTGCAAGACATGTTTCAGGCGACGCTAATTCAGCCGCCGCTCGATGCCCGCGGCAAGAAGGACGGCTTCAACGTCATTTATAATCTCAACGATCTCGGCTTGCCGTTTATCTATAGCTCGCTTTTCGCGAGCGGCAAAACCTGGAAAGAGCGGCCCGCGGTGGTACAAAAAGTGGTGGCGGCGCTGGCGGAGTCGGTATACTTCGTCGAAAAGAATCCAGACCTTCAGTAGGTAAAACTTTACGGATGACGGACCGCGACACTTTGCGATCGGCCTACGAAGCTTATGCTAAAAACCTCATCAACCGGCGCATGATCGTGCCGGCTAAGTTGGTTGCCGACACTCTTGAATTGGCTCGGGAAGACGGTAT
>VBKX01000216.1:0-921 GCA_005879435.1 Deltaproteobacteria bacterium | reverse complement strand
ATGAAAGAGCTGTGGGGTGGCACCGTACCCACGGAGAAAAAACCCTGAATCGGGGTAGTGTCGTAGCGCATTCAATCCGGCGAGCAGTTTCGTCGCATGCTATGCGTAAGACCGCGCCTTTGGCTGTTGGATCTCAACGCCCGCATCGATCTCAATCGCTCTTGATCAGCGGCCGCGCGACGACTTTCACTGACTGTGTCATCGAGAATCTCAGCAGCAATCATCTGTACTGACCGTTGCTCTGACGGCAAAGCTTCTTGTCTTGCCAACTAGCGGTGATCGAGTTAGACCAGCGCACATCAGACGGGGACAGTCGTGATGATCAAAACGCCCAGATCAAGGAGGCATCTATGTCATTCGGTGTGTTATTGATCGTCGTTATTCTAGTCGTTTTCGGAGCGGCATCGTCGGCACGGGCGGCGGAGAATCCGCCCTTGACCCTCGCGCGCGACGGCTTCTTTTACGTCGGTGGCAAACCGACCGTGGTCAACGGCAAGCAGTACATGGCCGGGCAGATGTACGTCGAATACCGCATCCCCGCGCGCAAGACTCACCCTTACCCGATCATCATGGTACACGGCGGTACGATGTCAGGAACAAATTACACGGGCACACCGGATGGGCGCGAGGGCTGGGCGCAATATTTTGTCCGGCAGGGCTATGCCGTGTATGTGATCGACCAGGTTGGCAAGGGTCGCTCGACGCACTTGGAACGAACCTATGGCCCGGTCGATTTGGTCGATAGCCAAAATTCGCAGCAACGCTACGTCGCCCAGGAAAAATTCAAGCTTTGGCCGCAGGCCCATCTGCACACCCAATGGCCCGGCAGCGGCGAGCCGGACGATCCCGCCGTGCAGCAATTGATATCGAGCCAATTGCCGGCGATTCGCGATTTCACCAAGCAACAGTTTATCAACAGCG
>VBKX01000215.1 GCA_005879435.1 Deltaproteobacteria bacterium | reverse complement strand
TCTTCCACCAGGACAACGGAACGATGTCGGCCACCGGTGCATCCCAGGGCAAGAGTGAGACTGCTTTTGCCTTCGCGCTCGTAGAGCGGCAAGGTAAACTCGAGCAACGCATACAACCGATCAAGATACGCTCGGGTTTCTTGGTCACGCAGCACGAAGTCGCGGACCTCCGGATCGAGTCCAGTCTTGGGACGCAGCTCGTTGACGAAATATGGATTCGGCAAAAATCGCACGTCTAGGATCATGTCGGTATCATGCGGAATGCCATACTTGTAACCAAAGGAAGTGAAGAACAGCGCCATACGGCGCGCCTGCGGCGCTTGGCAAAACTGCTGCTCCATTTCGGTTTTGAGCTGGTGCACGTTAAAATCGCTCGTGTCGATTACTTTGTCGGCCAGAGCGCGGATCGGTTCCAGGGCTTTTCGTTCGCGTGAAATACCGTCCAAGATCGAACCTTGGCCCGCCAGCGGATGCGGCCGGCGCGTTTCGCTGAAGCGGCGCAATAAGACGTCGTCCGATGCATCGAAAAACAAGACCTGAACGTGGTGGCCTGCAGCACGCACGTCGGCAAGAACCTGGGGTAACGCCTGCAGGAACCGGCTGCCGCGTAGATCGACGCTGAGCGCAATACGCCTGATTTCCTCTTGGTAGCCTTGACAGAGATCGATGAATCTCGGGATCAGTAGCGCGGGAAGATTGTCGACGCAGAAAAAGCCGTTATCTTCGAGAGCGCGGATCGCAAAGCTTCGTCCTGACCCCGAAAGGCCGGTAATGATAATAATGTCCAAGCCGTCGGTCATAGGCAATCAAAACTTGTCGTCCTCTTCTGAGATGATCTCGTAAAGTTCCTGGCTCGACCGCCCGGCCATGAGGCGGCGTCGAAAGATTTCGTCTTTGAGCAGCCGAGAAATCCGCGCCAAAGCCTTTAAGTGGTCTGCCGCGGCGTTTTCAGGGGCGATCAGCACGAAAAACAAATGCGTCGGCGCGCCGTCTAACGAAGCGAAGTCGACTCCCTCGGGACTGCGCGCGAAAACTCCCAGCACTCGTTCTACTCCGGGAAGCTTACCGTGTGGAATTGCGACGCCTTCACCGATCGCCGTGGTACTGATCTTTTCTCGCTCGAGAAGCACGTCGAGAACCTGTTTCTTTTCTAAGGGATGATGATTGGACGCTAGCCAGCCGGCCATTTCTTCGAGGGCGGCATTTTTTTCCTTGCTTTCGAGGGTTGGAATGATCGCTTGGACGTTGAGGAAGTCGGTAATTTTCACGCGTTTGACCTTCTTCTCTTAAGCTTGGCTTTTTCCTTTTGTTTTTTGATTTGACGCTCAATTTTATCGATCGCAAGATCGATTGCCGCGTAAAGATCTTGATGCTGTTCTTTGCCGAGAATCATCCCGCCATGCGCGTGCAGCTCGACCTCTGCGACCTGGCGTTCTTTCGCATCCACCGCGAGGATCACGTGGGCATCCAAAGGCCGCGAAAAATACTTTCCGACGCGGTGAATTTTTTGCTCCGCATATCGCTTCAACGCCTCTGTGGGCTGCGTGTGACGAAAAGTTACCGTGACCTTGATCTCGCTCATCGCGGCGACCCATCTCTTGGAAAATTATTTGCGTAGAAACGGCTGTCTGCGTTTCGAGGAAGGAAGGATACCCATGGCTTCGCGATATTTGGCCACTGTGCGCCGGGCGATCTCAATCGAGTCCGTCGACAACATCGCCGCGATATGCTGATCGCTGTAGGGTTTGCGCTGATCCTCCGCCGCGATAATCCCGCGGATTTTCTCTTTGACGCTTTCGCTGGCAACGTCTTCGCCGTTGCCGCCGCGCAAACCACTCTGGAAAAAGAACTTGAGTTCGAAGAGGCCTTGCGGCGTATGGACGTATTTATTGGCCGTGGCTCGGCTCACGGTCGATTCGTGCATATCGATATCTTCGGCGACGTCGCGCAGCACCATCGGCCTCAGGCTGCTGACCCCGTGGTCGAGAAATTCCAGTTGAAACTTGAAGATGCTCTGGGTCACACGGAATAACGTCTGCTGACGCTGTTGGATGCTCTTGATCAACCAGTGAGCGGCGCGAACCTTTTCTTGGAGATACTGGCGCGCTTGTTCTTCCGCCGCTCCTTCCTGGCCGGCCAGGCGTCGATAGAGCGAATTGACACGCAACCGCGGTACGCCGTCGTCGTTCAAAAAAATGACATATTCGTCGCCGACTTTCTCGACAAAAACATCAGGCAATACCGTCCTCACCTCGTCCTGCTCGAAGCCGCGCGACGGTTTGGGCTCCAGGGTGGCAATGAGATGAGCGGCCTCGGCAATTTCGTCGATGGTAACGCCTAAATCCTTCGCCAGCTTTTCGTAACGTTTGGATTCGAGGAAATGCAAATAATTGGCGATAATTTTCGCCGCCAGGCTATCGCTGAGATGCAAGTTTTTAAGCTGAATTAAGAGGCATTCGCGCAGATCCTGCGCCGCCACACCGACCGGATCAAAAAAGTGGATGCGCGTCAGAACCGCTTCAACCTCTTCCGGGCTGCTTCCCGTAGCGTTGGAAATCTCCTCTCGGCTCAGCACCAGGTAGCCGTTCTCATTGAGATTCTGGATCACGTAGAGGCCGATATTCGATTCCCGTTCGGTAATCTTCGAAAGTCGAAGCTGCCAGATCAAATGGTCTTCCAAAGTTGTCTTCTTGGTAAGGCTATTTTCCCACGACGGCGGCGAGTCCCCGTCTTCTGAAGTTGCTTCGGCGGTGAGAGAACCGTGAATCGAGTTGGAGTGGGTATCGAGATACTCCTGCCAATCCAAAGTGCCGATCTTGTCTACGGCCGAGAGTTCCCGGTTCAGCACCAGTTCCGAAGAATCATCGGGCGCGCTCAACGGTGTTTCGGGTCGTGGTTGCTCACTCCCGCTCTCGGCTTCTTCTGCGGGTCCTTCTTCCAGAGCGGGATTTTCCTGGAGCTCCTTGACAACCATCTCTTCCAGTTCCACCCGGGACAGCTGCAGCAATTTAATCGCTTGCTGCAGCTGCGGCGTCATGACTAGCTGCTGGGTCAGCTTTTGAACTTGTCGAATCTCAAGAGCCATATTTAGAACTTAAAGCCTTCTCCCAAATAAAATTTGCGCGCCTTTGCGCTTGCGGCAATCGTTTCAGGCGTGCCTTCTTCGAGTATCGTTCCTTCGTTCACGATATAAGCCCGGTCGCAGATTCCCAACGTTTCCCGAACATTGTGGTCCGTGATCAAAATGCCGATGCCGCTACTGATCAGGCGGCGAACGATCTTTTGGATTTCAGCGACGGCGATCGGATCAATTCCCGTAAACGGCTCATCAAGAAGCAAAAAGAACGGCGCAAGGACAAGCGCCCGAGCGATTTCCACTCTGCGCCGTTCCCCCCCAGAAAGCGTGAAAGCCTTGTGCGTGGCCAAGTGGTCGATACCGAGCATTTTCATCAGTGCCGCGGCGCGTTCCTGCTGTTCCGAAGCATTTAAATCAAGCGTCTGAAGAATCGCCCGCAAATTATCTTCCACCGAGAGCTGGCGAAAAACCGACGATTCTTGGGGAAGGTAGCTCATTCCTGCTCTCGCTCTTTGATACATTGGCGCCTCGGTCAGGTCTTCATCATTCATGAAAACACGCCCCTCATCGGGCTGAACTAGACCCACAAGTATGTGAAAAGTGGTCGTCTTGCCGGCGCCGTTAGGGCCTAGCAAACCGACGACCTCGCCGCCCCGCACTTCCAAATGGATACCGTTTACGACCCGCCGTCCGCCGTACGACTTGGCCACGGACACGGCTTTGAGGACGCTCATTTCTGCTGAGCATCCCCCTGCTCCTTGTTCTTTAAGTCCTCTGGAAAGATAACGGCTTTGACTCTGACGTCGCCAGCGCCTTCAGCAACAGCTTTCTCTTGCTCCGTGTAGAAGATAACCTTCACGCCGCTCACCTGACTGTTTCCTTGGCGCATGACCGGGCTTCCGGTGAGAGTCACGGTCTTCGTCTTATCATCAAACACAGCTTTTTCACCCGTCGCTACCCGATTGCCCTGCGTGGCGTTCACTTTTCCCTCGGCGACAATCTGTTTCATCTGTTTGGTTTCAGCGTCGTAAGAGGCAACAAGCGTTTCACTGCGCATGGTCATGTCAGCTTGGATTGCAACGACGCGTCCCTTGTACGTGATGGTATTTTTGGTTTGATCGAACTCCATCCAATCCGACGTGATGTAGATCGGGTCCTTCTTGTTGAATTCAAATGCCGTGGACCCTTTTTTGTTTTCATCCTTTGCCGGCGCGGCGCCCCCGCTCGCCCCAATTGGAGCAGTCAGTGTCAAAAACGCAAGCAACAAGGACCCCACAAGCACGTGCATTATATTATCCCCCGCTCTGCGGCTTCGAGCCAGCACCATTCTTCTTCTTGGCCAACTTTTCCGGCTCGATCTTGGTCTTCACAGCATGCACAAGGCGAATCTTCTTAGGCTCCAAGTCGACTTCCATACGCGAGCCTTCTACCTCAATCCCATCTCCTACCACCGTCGTGTGGCTCGGCAGGACAATCTGGTCTTTCGCCGGCAGGTAATTGGCTTCTGCCGATTTGAGGACATAACCCTGAAACGTTGCTTGTATCCCGCCACGAAGCTCCATTTTTTCCAGTTCGTTTTCATGGAGGTAAATCAGAGCCTGATCCCCGGTCGTTTCCACCAAGTCTCCCTTTTTATCGTAGTAGTGAAACCGTGGTTTCTTGACGACCGCTTCTTTTTGCTCCTTGAAATAATTTGCCTCCTCGCCGAACAGCTCCCACACTTTGCGCCCGTTTTCGATTTTCGCACGGTGAAAGTCCTTCAAGCGAAGGGCAGATTCAGGCAGGTAATCTAAAACCTTAATCGGGTTTGCTTTGGTCTCCTTCTGCATGCGCCGAACGATTTCCGTGACCTTGAATGCCACTCCGCCCAACGAGAGGAATATGGCAAATAATAATATTGAGCGCCGGATTCTACGCATATGAACTCACTAGGTTAAGTGCAAAAATACCACTCTTAAGCAGCTCTGTAAAGGAATCGGCACGAAAATTGCTTTAAAATGATGTAAATCGGGTATCGCAAGCTATAAAAATAGCTTGCTTAGACTAGGCCACTTACCTTGAGCATGAAGTAGTAGATCGGCGGTCTCTCTGACAGCTCCCCTCCCACCCCGCGCTGCAGTTACTAGATCAACATTCGTTACCAGCTCCCGCGAGCTATCCGATACGCAAACGGCAAGTCCGGCCTGCCGTAAAATCGGCAAGTCGACGAGGTCGTCGCCGATGTATGCGATCTGAGCGTCTCTAAGACCGCGGGCACGCTTGATTTCGTTATAAGCCAGCAGTTTGTTTTGTACGCCCTGCCGCACGAGCCGCACTCCCAATTCCTTTGCCCGATGGCGTACGCTACCTGAAATACGCGATGTAATAAAACCAACGTCGATTCCCGACCGCAGCAGCAGTGCGATCCCTTGGCCGTCGCGAACATGGAATTGTTTCGTCTCCACACCGCGCTCGTCGATGATGATCCGACCGTCAGTCAACACGCCGTCGACATCCAAAAGAAGCAACTGTATCTTTTTCGCTTTAACGCGAACGTTAGAAGAAATACGCTTCACGGAGGGGTCAGATCCCGGCTTTGAGAATATCGTGCAGATGAATGATGCCGATGGGCTTTGTGCCGCGTTCAAGAACAAACAAAGAGGTGATGGGGCGCGGCGAATTTTCTTCCATCGTCGCCAGCGCCTGAGCCGCCAAGACATCTTTTTCGATGGTGCGCGGCTGCCGGGTCATGATTTCAACGGCTCTTTTGCCGAAAATCCCATCGCCATGGGTTTGCAACCCGCGACGCAAGTCGCCATCGGTAATAATGCCGATTAAAACCCCTTGCACATCCGTCACACCTGTGACGCCTAAGCGTTTTGAGGTGATTTCAAAAAGTGCTTCCTTGATGGGCGTGTCCTGTCCGACAAGCGGAAGCTCCTCGCCTCGATGCATCAAATCTTCGACCTTTAAAAGCAGCTTGCGGCCCAAAATACCGCCGGGATGCCTGAGCGCGAAGTCCTCTTCCCTAAAACCTTTCTCTTCTAGTAAAACCACGGCTAACGCGTCGCCCATCGCCAGCGTCGCCGTCGTGCTGGCCGTCGGCGCCAAGCCAAGCGGACAAGCCTCATCTCTAACTGAGACGTTGAGGACCACGTCGCCTGCCTTAGCCAGAGTCGAATCAGGATTGCCGGTCATTACGATCAGCTTAAGGCCATGCAGCTTGAAATGGGGCAGGAGCTTAAGGATCTCGTCAGTTTCACCACTGTTGGACACGGCGAGAATCGCGTCGCCCTTCATTACCATGCCGAGATCACCGTGCATGCCGTCTCCTGAATGGAGAAAGAAAGCCGGAGTACCCGTACTGGCTAGAGTCGCAGCAATCTTCCGGCAGATTAATCCCGACTTCCCCATCCCCGTAACCACGACTTTGCCGCGACAATCGCGCAGCAGTTCCACGGCGTGAACGAAATTCTCATCGAGCTGGTCAATAAGCGACAGGATCCCGTTGGACTCAATCCGCAACACGTCGGCCGCGCGCTTTAGGATGTCGCCAGGCTTCATCGTTGACTGCCGTCCTTCACCAAATCATCGAGCTGCTTGATGATCCTAAGCAGACTTTCGAAATCTTTTAGATCGAGCGAGTTTGGCCCGTCGCTTTTGGCGTGATCTGGGTCTTCATGGACCTCCATGAAAAGCGCATCGACGCCCGCTGCCACACCGGCGCGGGCCAACGCCGGGATGTACTTGCGCTCGCCGCCGGAGGCGTGTCCCAGACCACCTGGCAATTGCAGACTGTGGGTCGCGTCGAAAACCACGGGGTAACCTAACTCGCGCATCACAACGAGCGCGCGCATATCGGAAACCAAATTGTTGTAACCGAAGGAAGCGCCGCGCTCGGTAAGCAGAATCTGATCGTTGCCGGTGGAGCGGATTTTCTCGACGATATTGCCCATGTCCCAGGGCGCGAGGAATTGGCCTTTTTTTACATTAACGATTTTGCCGGAGCTGGCCACTGCCAGCACGAAATCAGTCTGACGGCAAAGAAACGCGGGAATTTGGAGGATGTCGGCAACTTCTTTTACTCGTGCGACCTGGTCGATCTCGTGCACATCCGTAAGTATCGGCACGCCGACTTTGGTTTTGACCTCGGCGAGAATCTCCAGACCCTTTTCCAGCCCAGGCCCGCGGAACGAGCTTACCGACGATCGGTTCGCCTTGTCATAGGATGATTTGAAGACATAAGGAATCCCGACGCGGTCGGCCTTCTCTTTGAGCGCCGAGGCGTGCCGCAACGCCGACTCTTTCTTTTCAATGACACACGGGCCGGCGATCACGGCAAGCGGCAATCCGCCACCGATTTGAAACTTCCCCGCCGTGATGATTTTAGGCGCCATTCAGCGAGCAGTCGTTAGGTGCGGACGATTTTCATCCGCGGCGTTTCGGGGACCGCCTTGCGGTTTACAAGAGCGGCTTCGATGAAGCCGCGAAAAAGCGGATGGCTTGCCATGGGCCGCGACTTAAACTCTGGGTGAAACTGGCAGCCAAGGAACCATGGATGCCCTCTGAGTTCGACAATCTCGACTAGGTTACTGTCCGGTGAAAGACCGCTGAGGACCATGCCCTTGACGCCGAATTCTGCGCGATAGCCGTTGTTGAACTCGTAACGATGGCGGTGACGCTCGAAGATGTTCTCTCTGCCGTATAACTTCGCGGCCAGAGTTTCGTTCTGCAGCACGCAGGGATAATTCCCCAGGCGCATGGTGCCGCCTTTGTTATCGATGGCTTTCTGTTCGGCCATGAGATGAATCACCGGGTGAGGCGTCTGCAAATCAAACTCGCTGGAGTTGGCGTCGTGCAGGCCGCAGACGTTGCGGGCAAATTCAACAACTGCCATCTGCATGCCGAGACAAATGCCAAAGAATGGAATCTTGTTTTCGCGCGCATAGCGGATCGCGGCGATCTTGCCCTCGCTGCCACGATCGCCGAAACCGCCGGGAATAAGAATCCCATCGGCTTGCTTGAGCAGAGGCTCGGCGCCCTCTTGCTCGATTTTTTCCGCTTCGAGGCAGTCGATCTCGACGCGAACTTCATTGGCGATGCCGCCGTGAACGAGAGCCTCGAGCAAGCTCTTGTAGGATTCCTTAAGGCTCATGTACTTGCCGACGACAGCGACGCGCACGGAATCTTTGGGGTCTTTCAACACCTGCACGACTCGCTGCCAATTTTCCAGGTGCGGCGCCCCCGTCCAAATATTGAGCTTCTCGACGACGCGCTCGTCGAGGCCTTCTTCGTGGAAGACCAACGGCACTTCGTAAATCCACTCGACGTCTTTAGCGGTGATGACGGCATTTTCCGCGACGTTGCAGAAATGGGCAATCTTGGTCTTGATTTTCTTATCGAGGAAGCGATCGGTGCGGCAGAGCAAGATGTCCGGCTGGATTCCCAGCCCGGTAAGCTCTTTGACACTGTGCTGGGTCGGCTTAGTCTTCAACTCACCGCCGCCCGTAATGTACGGCACCAGGGTCAAGTGAACATACAGGACGTTCTAGCGGCCCCAATCCCAGGCGATTTGCCGCACTGCTTCGAGAAAAGGCAAACCCTCAATGTCACCGACTGTGCCGCCGACTTCGCCGATGGCAATGTCGTAACCTTCTGCCGCCCCGAGAATGCGCCGCTTGATCTCATCGGTAATATGAGGGATGACCTGGACGGTGCCGCCGAGATAATCGCCGCGCCGTTCCTTGGCGATTACGGTCTCGTAGATCTGGCCGGTCGTGCAGTTGTTCTTGCGCCCCATCGGCGTCGAAACGTATCTCTCATAGTGTCCCAGATCCAAATCGGTCTCCGCGCCGTCGTCGGTGACAAAAACCTCGCCATGCTGATAGGGACTCATGGTTCCGGGATCGACGTCCAATGGACGCGGCCGCGAGCCCTTTTCCCAACGACGAAACGACTCCGCCGGTGACAAAGATAAACTTGGTTTTTACTGTTGCCATGGCTTCCTTTCAGTTAAGCTGCTGTTTCAAATAACGCTCAGCCTTTCTTAAATCCGCTCGGGTATCGACTTCGACCGGTCTCTCGTCAACCTTTGCGACATAAATTAGGTAACCGTTCTGGAGCGCCCGAAGCTGCTCCAGGCTCTCGATCCTTTCCAGTTCAGTTGGCCGTAGGCCTGCAAACTTAAAAAGAAAGTCACGCCGATAGACGTACACCCCCAAGTGTCGATAACCCCACAAGCGCCGCTTCGACTCGCGCGTCAACTTTTGCCCGTTCGGGTCGATCACGCTGTTCCGAACGTAAGGAATCGGCGCGCGCGAAAAATAAAGCGCGAATCCAGCGCGATTGCTGAGAACTTTGACAACATTAGGGTCGCGCCATTCTGCGACATCGTAAATCGGCGTGCACACCGTAGCCATCGGCAGGGACCGGTTTCGCCGCATGGGACGCACCGCCCGAGAAATCGTTTCCGAATGAATAAACGGCAGGTCACCTTGTACGTTGACCAACCAATCCGCCTTGACCTTGCGCGCCACTTCCGCCAACCGGTCGGTGCCGCTGGCGTGATGCTTCGATGTCATCATCA
Organism: Deltaproteobacteria bacterium; assembly: GCA_005879435.1. Lineage (GTDB taxonomy): Bacteria > Desulfobacterota > Binatia > UBA9968 > UBA9968 > DP-20. The sequence continues at coordinate 6,157 of VBKX01000215.1, read as the reverse complement.
CCTCGCCGCCAAAGCTCATTACAGCTCGTTCAATACGATGGTCATCTGTAGCAACCAAGACCCGATCCAAATCCCGCGCCTTGCAGACGCTTTCATAAACATGCTGGATCATCGGTTTGCCACCGATAGCAGCCAATGGCTTTCCCGGAAGGCGGGTCGAGCCATAGCGCGCCGGGATGATAGCCACAACGCTCATCGGGTGTTGAATTCGGAGGTGCGACGACGATGAAACGACCGTTCAAGCTTGCGGTCTTGCCGAAAAATAAAAAACCGCAATGGCTTTTGGGGAAAGCGCATCACGGAATTCCAATATACGTGGAGCGGGAATAGCTGTCAACGAGATTTTAGCGCCTGTGCCAAAATCACTCTGGAGGTTTTTCCGAAAGCTTAGATGATCGGATTTTCCGAATACAGCGAAACAATGCCTCAATGGCTTATCCGGTAAATCAGCCAACCCGTGCCGGCATTGCAGCAACCGTTTCAAGAGGTCCGTAAGGACCAATCCGAACGAGCTTCTTCTCGTGGCTCCTGGGAGGCCATCACAGCGCAATTGCGCCCCATCTCCTTGGCGCGATAAAGCGCCTGGTCCGCAACATGCAATAAATCAAGCATCGTGCGGCCATGGACCGGGTAGTAAGCGATACCGATCGATACGGTGACGCTTTCAATCGATTGGCCGTCCTGGCGCACGATCATCCGTCGCAGGTCTTCGCGGAGCTGATCCAAACGCTGGTGCGCGGCGTCGGGGGCGATCTCGGGCAAGATAATGACGAATTCTTCGCCGCCGTATCGACAGACAATATCGCTGCCGCGGAATTTGGATTTTAAGATATTGCTCCATTCCTGCAACACGGCATCGCCCGCGCTGTGGCCGAATCTGTCATTGAGATTTTTGAAATGATCGAGGTCCAGCATCGCCACCACCAGAGGTTTTCCCGAACGCTCGGCGCGGTTCAATTCGCGGTCCAGCGAATCCTCCATGTAGCGACGGTTGAACAAGCCCGTTTGCGGGTCGCGGATGCTTTGGTTCTTGAGGGTTTCCCTCAAACGCAAATTTGCCAATATTAGAGACAGTTGTTCCGATATCGCTTTCGCAGAGTTGGCTGTGATGTTTCTTCCGACTTCGTTTTCACGGGTGTAACGAATGTGGAGTAATCCCATGATGTCGCCGTGGGCGACCATGGGTAGGCACAGATAGGGATGGGCGGGACTCTCGGCGTCCTCGACGTGTTTGCAAATAAGGTCGGACTCTTCGGATTCCATTCCATGCGGCTTGTTGCGCCGCAATGCCCAGCAGTCTTCGGGATCAAAGGTCTTTTCAAACTCGCAAGTCGGTTCACCCCAACAACCCACGTAATCGAGGAAATTGCGCGACGCCCTCATCATATAGAGCGCCCCACTCGTGCTGTGCAGCAAGAGGGGCAGGCGCCGAATAATAATTTCATAGGCTTCGTCCACACTACGGCAAGACTCGAGCAGCTCGACCATCTCGCTGACAAGACGCATCTCCTGGTTGTGGCGTTCCAACTCCAGCACCGAACGCTGAAGTTCGTCATGGGCGTGTTGGAGTTCACTCTCGATGGATCGGCGCTGAGAGTTTTCCGTCTCAAGTTCCTTTGTCCGTTCAATAACGCGCTGTTCCAAAGTCGCGTTCAAAGCTTCAATTTCCTCGGTCCGCTGCTTCACTCTACGTTCGAGGGTAACGTTGAGCGCGCGGATTTCCTCTTCCACCAATTTTCGCTCGCTGATGTCCAACACAGAGGCCAGCACTTGCAGCCCGCCCGACGAATTGATCGGATTCAAGCCGATCTCGACCGGAAGTTCGCTGCCGTCCATCCGTAGGGCGAAAATTTCCTGTCCGCGGCCCACGGTGCGAGCATCGGGATCGCTGAAGTATTCTTCGCGCAGTCGCTGAAGGGAACCGCGAAAGCGTTGAGGAATCAACATTTCGACGGATTTGCCGAGCAGATCGTGCCGGCGATAACCGAACAATTGCTCGACTCTTGTGTTGACTAATGTGATGGTGCCTTTCGAGTCGATCATGAGCATGCCGTTCGGTGCCGACTCAACGACCAAGCGCATCTGTTCTTCGGCTGATTTCTGCTCGCGATTGTCCACGTACATGGCCCGGGTACCAACGATCGTGCCCTCGTCATCGGCGATCGGATCGCCGCGCAACAATACCGGAATGATTCGTCCGTCGCTGCGAACAAGTTCGCGTTCGCCCGAGACGATTCTGCCTGCCATCGCGCCGCGATAACCACTTTCGCTCAGCAATCTTAGCCGCGATTCTGGGGAGTGGAACTCGGCGAGTGAATGGCCGATCACTTCCTTGCGTTCATATTTAAGAGTCTTCAAAAATAAGGCGTTACAGTCGGAAATAATCGGCACGCCTTTTTCATCGCGCGTGATGACGTACATCGCCGGCGCAGAATCAAAAAGCTCACGATAATGCTTTTCCGCATTTTGCATCTGAGTCAGCGCGCGATCGCGCATTCTCAAATAAACGATGAGCGCAGCGGTGATCAGCCCGCCGATTAACATGATTCAGATCACATCCCATATTCCCTCGATCCAGGATTGGCTTGATGAGGGCCGCACCACAAACAGAAGCTGGCGTCCGCCGATCTCTGTTTGCGAAGCTTGATTGGAAGACGATTGCAGCTGCGCCAATTTGTGCGCGCTGAGCGCCGGTAAAGACTCGTTCGCTGGCACGGGCCAAACCACGGAAGCGGCTAAGAACAACGGCTCGTCTTCATCCGTCACATCAAAGAGATAAACTTCGCGTTGCCGCAGCGCGACGGCACCCAAAAACGTTGTCAGAAAAGTCGTTACCGGGATTTCGGTCCGGATATAACCGAGGAAATGCTCCCGGCGCACCGCCACCGAACCGTCGTGCATTTGATTCTGGTAGACCGGATTGTGGAGAAAAACCTGCGGTGGTTGGTTTTTCTTGGGCGGCGACGGCGTGGAGAGTGCTGCCGTCAAGCGACCGCTGTCGCGGACCGAATTCAGCACCGCCAAAGCGTCTGGAATCGAACCGAGGTCCAGTCCCAAATCGTCCTTGGATTCGCCATGAGGCTCGCTGTAGAGAATCGGATAATACTCCGGCCGGCTCTCCGCCGTGACCCGCTGGCCCAGGGCGGTCCTCTCGAAAACCGTAAATTCCGGCATTCCATCCCGCCGTGCCAGAGCTTCAAATTTACCTCGCTCTTCGAGCTTGATTCGCGGCGCCCATTGAAAGACAAGCCGCGATTTATCGTCTGCGCCGAGCCGAGCAACAAACTTTTGAAAATCCTGATGCTTAATATTCTCGGAAGCGATCAGAAGGCCTTCGACCGCCTGCATCTGTTCCGCCGCGTGTTCGATGCCTCTCTCGAACTGACTCGCAACTGCTTGCGTGTCCTGCCGCAACCGCTCCACCACGGCGAGGGTTTTATTTTGCCAGACGATATAGGAAACAACGAGCGAGAGTCCCAACCAAACGGTGGTGAGCGGAAACACAATAGGCTCCACAACGTTCCGCTGGCGCCATGTCAAAACGATCACCATCAATAACGGCGTCAGCGTGAGAATACCGGCGTAATCGCTCACCCACCAAGTCGCCCATACCGGCGCCAGATCGTTCCATCCAAGGAAGCCAGCGTACTTGAGGCTCAACACGGCAACGGACGGCGATAGCAGCGAACTGACCGCGCTAAAACCAATGAAGAAAAGTATATCGCGTCCGGTGCTCGGCGTTCGTAGATCACCCTGTGCTTGGTTTTGAACGCAAAGGTCGGGAACAAATTTTCGAATCAGGGACGTTGCGACGAGCAATTGGACCGTCGAGCCGGTCGCCAGCGCCGCCGCAACCGCCGGTCCTGCCGGACTAAAGACCCAATGATAATTCAGAAGAAAAGAACCCAACCAGACGCCGACACCGGCGCGGTAGCCGACAATTAAACCAGCCGCTAGAGCAATGGCTGAAGGGGGCCATAAGGGAGTTCCACCGCCCTGCGGGATGGAAATGTGGGGAGTGATCTGCCCGCTGATAATATAAACTCCGGCGATCACGAGCCATTCCGCGATCAACCGCAGCGGCAGTTTGATCAAGAACCTATTCATTCAATTCAGAAATCGGCGAACTTTTCTTGTCCTTTATCTAGCTGTCCTAAGTTGGTCCATGTGTACCGATCGCTAAAATGTTACGCGCAATGCGGCAAAAATTGACGCTGAATTCAGCCCTCAGAGACATATCGCACCGCCCGCCCTACCCAAGCGCATGCGCTAAGTCGTGCTTCATTTAGCAGAAATCTTCGCACGCCAAGCGTGAATTGTAGATCAATTATGTGCTCTATTTAGAACTTGTCAACGGAAGTGAAAACACCCTCAGTTCATAGGCACTTTTGTCGATACGCAAAGGGCTGACGAAACTGCGCCATCGCGACTACGATTCACAAATTTCACAGAAATAATTTGCCGTAGGATAGTTCACGCGTGCTTGACGTGAGACCACTATCGCGTGATAGGAGTTAGGCAACACGGTCGAAGTGAGCGTGATTGTACCGGAGGATTGATGACCGAGCTCATACCCCTCAACGCCGGTTTCGCCACGATCGGCCAAGGTGCCGGACCGATGATGGTGACTTGGAAAGCCGGGTTTTTCGCCAAGCACGGATTGGCAATCGACCGACCGCGGATCATGGGCGGCGCGAAGGGCGTTGTTCGCGGCTTAATGGACGGCGAGATTCAGTTCGGCAACATGGCGGCGCCCGCGCCCTTACGAGCAAATCTCAAGGGCGAGGCGGATGTCGTCTTCTTGACCGGTGGAATCAATCAGCAGTTCGTCGTCGGCCGGCCTGGTCTAAATAACCGTGAGGAACTGGCGGGAAAAAGAATCGGCACGGTCGGCGACGGCGGCATTGGCGATATGCTGGTTAAGTTCGTCATCGCAAAATTGGACGCGGCGGGCATCAAGGGGCTGCGCGAAGAGCCTATATCTCACACCGCCGAAGCCGAGCTCGAAGCGCTGCTCAGCGGTAAAGTCGATGTCGTGGTCGGCACGCCGCCGGAGTGCATCGACGCGATCCGGCATGGCTGCAAATATTTGATCGATTACGCAGAATACGGTCTTAACTACGCGCTCGGCGGCATCGCCGCGCGGCGCGACTATGTCGAAAAGAACCCCGAGATCGCGCGCAAGTTCGTCAAAGCCTATGTCGAAGGCATGCACCGTTACCGCACCGACCGTGAATTCACTGTCGACGTTCAGGCCGATTACAGCGGCATTACCGATCGAACCATCGCGGCAGAAACCTATGATCTCACACAACCCGGCATGCCGCGCGCACCCTATCCGGTCATCGCCTCGCTGCAAACTTTGCTCGATTTCATGGCCAAGGAGTTGCCGGAGGCGCGCGGTGTCAGCGCCGCAAAATTCGTCGACGACCGCTTCATTCGCGAGCTTGAAGACAGCGGCTTTATCGATTCGTTGGCAAAGTAGAGGGGCTTTCCCGCATGGCCGGACAAAAAACTCGACTGGATTTTTGCCTTGTCGTTCTGCTCGTTGCCGTAGCGCGACCGGCTTTCATCAGAGCGGCGGGGGATGACCGCCGCATCGACGCAGCAAAACGCGAAGGCGAAGTGGTTTACTACGCGTCGATGAATCTCAGTGAAGCCAACGCCGTGATCGGCGAATTTGAAAAGCGCCATCCGTTCATCAAGGTCAAACTCAACAGAACCGGCAGTGAAAAGCTCCTGACGCGCGTCCTGACCGAAGCGCGCGCAAAGAAAACTCTTGCGGACGTCATTCAGACCGTGGAATTCAGCATGCACCTATTGAACCGCAGCGGCGTATTGGTGCGTTACACGCCACAGGCTAATTCGTTTTATCGCGAAGAGTTCAAGGAGGAGGGATTTTGGACGACGATTTATTACAATGCTTACGTGACCGGCTATAACTCTAGACTCGTCGCTATGCGCGCCTTGCCGAAAACTCATAACGACCTGCTCGATCCCGACTGGAAAGGCAAGTTGATGATGGAGGGGACTAAGGCGGAGTGGTTTGCCGGCATGCTGCAAATCATGGGACAGGAACGCGGCTTGAAGTACATGCGCGAGCTCGCCAAGCAACGGCCAAGCCCGCGCGAGGGCCATGAACTACTGGCCCAGCTCG
>VBKX01000023.1:17105-21617 GCA_005879435.1 Deltaproteobacteria bacterium | reverse complement strand
CCGACATGGCCAAGCGCGCAGGCGCGAGATCCCTGGCTGATGTCGGCGCTCTGAAAGTCGTTTATCAAGCGACGGTCATGTGCGCATTGAAAGATTCCAGCACCGTCACGCCTGAGACTCCTATCGCTCTGACCAAAGGCTTGATCGAATCCTTGATTTATATTCTCGAGCCCGCCAACCGGCGTGAGGTCGCGGCGATACTCAAAAGAAATGTCCGCTTGGCCAAAGACGAAGACGGCGAAAGTTCGGCGCGCACTGCGCAACTGCAGATGCCCAACGTTGAAGTCGGACTCAACGTCGACTCCTGGAAAACGGTGCGGCGCCTGGTGGCACGCATCAATCCTAAAGTCCAAGAAGTCGATCTCGATCAGGTGATCATCTCATCCGTAATACAGAACCTGGAAGCCAGCGGATTTATGGCTGAGATGAGAAAAAAAGTGCCACGATAAGCGGGTAAATTCGAAGCACGAATCCGAAACTCGAAACAATATCGCATGACAAAAAGACAAAATGTTTAAACGGGCTCGACTCGGACTTGGGTTTTGAATTTTGGAAATTGTCGGATTCGGATTTTTTTGACGACATGCGTAGCCTGGATGCAGCGCAGCGGAATCCGGGGTTTTGGCTAACACCTTCAACTACAGTAATAAAGGAGAATAGCCATGCACGGCGGACAAGCGATATTGAAAGCGATCGAACGGAGCGGCGTCGATTTTATTTTATCTTCGCCCGGGTCGGAGTGGCCGCCGGTTTGGGAGGCGCTTGCTGAAGCCGCGGCGCGCGGCGCGAAAAACCCCAAATACATCAACTGCCGCCACGAAGCCGTTGCCGTCGCCATGGCGGCGGGCTACACGAAAGTCACCAATCGACCCCAGGTGGTCATGCTGCACGCCACCGCCGGACCGCTCAACGCGGCGATGACGTTGCGCGCCGCGCTGCAAGAGCGCACGCCGATGGTGATCATCAGCGGCGAAATCGCCGCCTACGGCGAAAACACCAAAGTCGCCGATCCCGGCGGCCAGTGGCTACCATCGAGCGCGCGGTGCGCATCGCGGTGGAGCCGCCGGCGGGACCGGTGCTCATAGGAATTCCTTTTGAGTGCATGATGGAAGAAGTCAATTTTGTCGATCACGGCAAAACTAATGAAGTGGTGCGCGCCCACGAGGTCAACGACGACGCCATCGATAAAACTTTGAGCCTCATCGCCGCGGCGAAAAATCCGGTAGCATTAACCGAACACGTCGGCGGCGATCCGCGCGCGGTCGAGCGGCTGATCGAACTCTGCGAGATGTTCGCGATTCCCGTGATGGAGACTTATCGTCCGGCGTTTATGAACTTTCCCCGCACCCATCCACTCTATCTGCATCATGATCCCAAGGTCGTCGACGCGGCGGATTTGGTTCTGATGGTCGATGCCGTGACGCCTTGGTATCCGGCGAGCAAGACCCCGAAAAGTGCCAAGATCGTTGCCATCGCCGACGAGTTTCCCAACTCGCGGTTGCCCTATTGGGGTTACAATGTCGATCTTGCTTTGGTCGCACCGCCGGCAACGACGCTCGATAAACTTGTGAAGAAAGCCAAGACGTCCGAACAGGTCGCGGCCAACCGCTCTGTGTACCAACAACGGCTGGCGCGCACGCGGGAACAACACGATACCTATTTCGGCAAGCTGAAAGAAGAAGCGCAGAAGCACGCTAATGAGACGCCGATCGATCCGCGTTGGGCGTGTCATGTGATCGGCGAGGCTATCCCCGAGAATGCCGTCATCTCCGAGGAGACCACAGTCTATCGCGGCCTGATCCAGGAAACGATTCCGCGAAGTCAAACCCAGTCGTATTTCGCGCGGATCACGGGTGGACTGGGTGTTGGTCTAAGTTATGCGCTGGGAGTGAAGTTGGCGATGCCCGATCGTCCGGTTTTTGCGCTGATCGGCGACGGTGCCTTTCACTACAACGCCGTGCCGTCTTGTCTGGGTGTCGCGGAAGAATACGGTCTGCCGATTCATGCGGTGATCTTTAATAATGGCCGCTATCTGTCGATGGAAACCAGCTTGATCAAATATTTTCCCAACGGCGCGGCCAAAAAGACCGGCGTCCATTTCGGTGCCGAGATCGGTCCCCGACCCGATTACCAATATTACGGCAAGGCCCATGGCGGCTACGGCTACCGGGTAAGCAACCCGGGCGAAATCAAAAGCGCGGTTGAACAAGCACTCAAGCATGAGGCGGAAGGGAAGCTCACGGTGATCGACGTCGTGCTGAGCGATCTAAATCCAAGGTAGTATTGCTGCGCAACGTTTGGGTTGAGTGGGCATTGAAACCTAACTTTTGAGCCCGCTCATAACGCCGCCCCATAGAGCCAAAACCACACCGATGACGGCCAAAGTGGCGCCAACAAGCCACGATCAGGAGGAAACCTGGACCCAAAATCACCAGGAGTATGCGGGAGAAGCGGAAGGAAAAGTGGCAGTTCTGCTACGCCAGATTTGCCACTAGACCACATAAATTGTTGTCGTGAAGCCCGCGTCCTCTCGATTCGAGGAACAGCGCAGAATCAGCGCAAACTCGACCCGGCTCGGGTCTCTTTAGGACGCTAAACGCAGATCGACTGCCGTAAATTCATGCTCCGGACCCGGCGTGCGCGTGTCCGCAGGTCGTGATTTCCCCTGTTTGTGATCCAGCAGACCACGCCGAATATATCCCGGCGTCAGTCGTAAGATTTCGCACAAGTTCTCGAAAGTAAAAACGCCGTCTTCTTCACCCGCGAAAAACCATTGTTCAGTTTCCTGAAAGATTCTCTTCCCGCGTCCCTTTTTGACAAAGCAAAAACGCATATAACAATCGATTGCGTCTCTGAGGACAGCCGCAGCCAGCCGTCGTTCTGGCGTCAACGCTGGGCGGTTTTGGTATACGTCCAGGAATTCGTTTACAACCAGAACATCGGGCTGACCGAACAGCCGCTGCGCCTGCTCTTGATTAGAAAGACTGCCTTCGTATTCAGAACTGAATAGTCCGTTCGTCCCCAGCATGATTCACCTCGTCGTCAATAAATTATCGTCGAACACACCCCAGCCCGACACGGAGCTGCAAGAATGGGTTTGTGTCTGTGCAACTCTCGTACCGTGACACGGAGTTTCATCCCTGGCGAGAAAGTCGTTAAAAATACGTGATCGAGAGATTGAGTCTGCCGTTACCTGAGTAGGGAAAATGCCGCAGCTGTGAGGAAAATCCTTACACAACTTCCGAGGACGGCTTACTGCTTGGCTAGGGTCTAAGGGGACACGAAATAGAAGATCTTCTGAGAATAAACAGTGAGACGACCCGGAAGTCGGCGAACCACAAAGTCGCGCTACTTTGGTCGACAGGTTTCATAGCTTTTGCCACTTTGGAAATCAGTCAGGCGGCCACAGAAAACAACGGAGTAATTTTTATTCCTTAATACGCCGAGTCGATGAAACTGCTCTTTTCCAGCTCGTCGACGATCGAAAAGTCGATTAACCGCTCGGGTTTGATATCGACTTTTCCCTACAGTGCCGCTGTCGATGACTTGTTGGATACCCTTCAGAGTCGGTCACGGCTATCGACCAGGGGATTTGTAAAGTTCCTTCAAGAAGCCGCTCTTCTCAATCTCCTGCAAGAAACTGGAGTCGGCAACATCGGCGGGCTGCAGCGCTCGGGCCTTTGCATCGGTTTCGCGATCGAAGACCGCCTGAATCGCCTCTTTCATCGGTAGCGGCAGCGCCGGCAGGATATCTCTGGTTTCTTCGTAAAGCGGCTCGACGATTTCACGGGGTAGTCCGGCCATAAACTTTTGCATGATGCGGATCGACGCAGCGCGGTTAGTTTTGAAAAAATGAATCGCTTCCACGAAGGCGCGCATGAAGTTCATAACTTCGTAGCGGTCGCGCGCAATGCGCCGGCGAGTCGTCGCCAGCGTTCCGGCGAGTGCCAGGACTTTCATATCCGCGCCGGACGCGATTTCCGACGCGCCGAACCGTCTCGCTTGCAATGCATTGGCGCCCCCGGTTGCGCCGGCGTGAATCTTTCCCGCTGCTAGCGCCTGCACCGTGTTTGTGCCGCCACCGGTCTGAAAAATCGTCACGTCCATATCCGGCCGCAAGTCCACGCTCTTGAGCGCGATGCGGAGAAAAGTGTCCCCCTCGGAACCGTATTGCGTCACGCCCACAATCTTTCCCCGCAAATCTTCGACTTTGTGGATTTTAGCAAGGGGAGCGACCATGATTTTCTGTGTGGAATAGTTGGCGATCGCCGCCAAGATCACCGGATCGGCACCGCCCAGCCGCGCGCGAATAAGCGGCGTCACTCCCGCCATCGTGTAATCGAAATTCCCAGCAATCAGCGACTGAACGTTGCGCGGGCTACCGCTCACGAGGACAACATGCGCGTCGAGGCCATGCTTGCGGAACATTCCGGCTTCCTGCGCCAGCGTCGGAATGATCATTTGCTCGCTTGTGGCAACGTAAGCCACGACAATTTTTTTTCGCTCTTGCCC
>VBKX01000023.1:11092-16988 GCA_005879435.1 Deltaproteobacteria bacterium | reverse complement strand
GTTGCGCCATAAGTTTCAAAACCGATGCGATGCCGGGCAGGCTCGGGCATGGTTTGCGCGGAAAGGACTCGACGATCGTCTGATAGGCGCGTTCCAAACGATCGGCGCGATCGATCCGTAAATTCCGCGCGATACTGTCGACGACAATTTTCTTATTCGCAGGATTTTGCACAAGGGCGACGCCTTCGATGACCGCTTTAGAGAGGCTCTCGACGATTTGCGGATTGGCGCGCATATATTTGCGCGATGTGACCAAGCCCGACGATTGAAACGGGACATTCGCTTTGCCCAGATCGAACAGTGACGGATACCCCTGTTGCACCACGATCTGCTCGACTTCCGGATTGAAAAACGCAGCGTCGATGCCTCCGGCGAACAAAGCGGACATGCGTTCCGGCGTGCTGCCGGTGTTTAAAAGCGTGATGCGGTCGCGCCGCGGCACCAGGCCCAGATGGTCCAGCCCCACGTAAGTCGCCAGCGCGAGCGAGCCTGACGGAGTGCCGATACCCACTTTCTTGCCCTTCAAATCTTCGGGACTCTTGATTCCCGGTCGCACGTTCAAAAAGTAGTTTAGCTTTTCCTCCATGCCGAGGAGCATCGTCATGTCGCCGCCCGCGGTGACCGCGTTGGTGACGTGAGTAGCGCCGAGCAAGCCGAACTGAATATCGCCGGCGAGCATCGACTGCATCGCCCGCCCGGCGATAATGTAGATCAACTGCGGATCGAGATTGTATTTGCGGAAAATTCCCTGCTCCTTGGCGATCCAGAGCGGCATCGCGTTGCCACCGATGGCGCCGTAAGCGAGCAAAAATTTCGCGGGCGTCTCCGCCGCACTGCCGATGCCCGTGAAAACGAAAGAGAAAATAACCGCAGTCAGCCATCGACTCTTCATGGGCAACTCGCCGTGGCTCTTGCACGGCTTGAACTTTTTGAACGATTTGAACGGCTTGAACGAGTTCCGTTCTACGCTCAGCTCTTCGTTCGCCGGCCTTGGCCGAAAAGAATTTTCTTTGCCTCCTCAGTCATGCCGCGAGTGTCGGGGTTGATTTGGCGCGCCAAAGCATAGGCGCGCTCGACGGCGGGGCGCTTTTGAATCGCTTCAAACCAACGCTTGAGATTGGGAAAATCATTGAGATCCTGGCCCTGCCGTTCGTGCAGCACGATCCACGGATAACAAGCCATGTCCGCAATCGAGTAATCGTTCGCGACGAAGGGTCGGTCCGTTAGCCGGTCGTCAAGCACGCCGTAAAGCCGCTCGGTTTCTTTCGTGTAGCGTTCGATCGCGTAGGTGATTTTCTCGGCGCTGTAATTTCTGAAGTGATGATTCTGCCCGAGCATCGGGCCGAGCCCGCCCATTTGCCAGAACAGCCACTGCATTACTTCCGCGCGCCCGCGCACGTTGCTCGGTAAATAGGCGCCGGTTTTCATCGCGAGATATTCGAGGATCGCGCCGGATTCAAAAATGCTCAGCGGTTCGCCTTCGTCCGCCGGCTCATGATCGACGATCGCCGGAATCCGATTGTTCGGCGAGATTTTCAGAAAATCCGGGTTAAATTGCTCACCCTTGCCGATGTTGATCGGCTTGATTGTGTAAGGAACCCCCGTCTCTTCCAGAAAAATGGTGATCTTGTGTCCGTTCGGCGTGGTCCAATAGTAAAGGTCAATCATGGGAACCTCCGGTCAGGCAATAGGCATTAGGCAATAGGCAATAGTTTAAGACAGTTTCGCGATTAATGAGCCGAGCATCTTGCTGATTTCTGTGATTACAGTAAGAAGAGGATCGATCTCTTGTTCCGAAGAATATTTTAACCTCCGACACAACAGCAACTGTGTTTCTAATTCTAATAGTGAACCACGACAGATCAAGAGATGATGTCGGTATTCTCCTGTCGCCTGGCGCCCGTATCCTTCAGCGATATTCGAAGGTACGGAAACAGCAGAACGTCGCATTTGAGCAATCAAGCCAAACTGTTCACTCGCTGGCAAACTTGCGGTCAGCCGATATATTGATTCAACTAGATCCATGGATCGCTGCCAGATAAAAAGATCTTTATGGCTGTTAACCATCTTGCCTGACGCTACAATTCTCTTCTTCTCTTCCCATTGCCTAATGCCTAGTGCCTATTGCCTCCCATAAATTCGATCAATAAACCCTTCCTTCTCAATCTCGCGCACGATGCTGTCGTCAATCAGGCTGTCCACGGTGACCTTGCTCCCAGGCGCTTGCTTTAAGGCATCGTCGAGCTGAATTTTCATGCCCTCGCGAGTCGTATAAGGAACGCGCTCCAGGATCTTGAAGGTCGAATCGTACGAGCTGTCGAGATACGCCTTGTTGGCGCCGCGCAGATATTTAGCGACAATCTTTTGCGCGCCTTCCTTATTGGTCTTGAAATAATGGGACGCTTCGATCAGCGCCATCATGACTCGTTTCACCACCGACCGATTCTTTGCCAAATAGCTCTTGGTGGTCACCGCGCAGATGAACGGCAGCGGATAGGGCTTTTTCAGATCGGCCATGTCCGCGAGAACGCGATGCGGCAACCCGCCGGGAATCAGATTTACATTGCCTGGCGGCGATGGAAACCCGGCGATCACGCCGCGGCTAAATCCGGCGGCGCGCTCCGAGGCCCCGCCGACCTGCAGGATTTTCACGTCTTCCTGCGGCCTTAGACCCAAGCCTTTGAGCAACTCCCGCGCAGCGACGTCCGAAACGCTGCCGAAGCGGCTGATGCCGATCGACTTTCCTTTCAAGTCTTCCGGTGTTTTTATGCTGTCGAGCCCACCAGCTCATAGGCGAGGACATTAATCGTGCAGCCGACGCTTACCGTATCGGCGCCGCGCACCGCCGCGTTAGCAACACCGCTACCGGCCGCATTACCCACTTGAATATCTTGCGCCATGATCGCCGTGACTCCGACCGTCGTGCTGCCGATATAGACCAGATCCACATCCAAACCATTTTTTTTGTAGAATCCCGCGTCCTGCGCGATGGTCCAGATTTGATTGAGCGTGTCGGTCGAGCTGTAAGCGATTTTGATTTTTTCCTGCGCTTGCGTGGAAAGCGGCCAGAAGACGAAGAGAAACAGGACGGACGAAAGAAATTTTCGACAACACTCGCTTCGATGACTCATAAGACCCTCAGAATTTATCGGCCTTCTGAGGGCGCAGCATGCTGCGCCCCTACTACTACAATCCTATTGCCTGTTATCTACCGGCCATTTTCCCGCAGCCCGCGGTAAACTTTTTCCGCCGTCACAGGAACGTCAAATAGCCGCACGCCGCACGCGTCATGAACCGCGTTGGCGATCGCCGCGGGCGGGGTCACGTTGGCATGCTCGCCAATGCCCTTCGCCTCGTAAGGCCCGGGGCCGTTCTTGCCGCCTTTCACCAGCACAGTCTTGAACTTTGGAATATCGAGGATGTTCGGAATCTTGTATTCGCCGAGATTGGTCGTGGTGATTTTGCCCTGATCGTCGATTAGCTCTTCCATCAAGCTCGAACCGATCGCCATGATCGCCTCGCCGTCGATCTGTCCCTGATGGCCCAGCGGATTGATGATCGTGCCGACGTCATGGGCGCTGACGAATTTATTCAGCTTCACTCTCCCCGTCTCCGGATCGACTTCGACCTCCGCCACTTGGGCGATAAACGAAGTCGACGAGCCTTTGCGCGGTACCTCCGTTTCAACGCTGACCGTCACCGGTGCGCCGCTCGCTTTGACGACGTCACTCAAACCGAGCGGCCTGCTTTTCTTTCCGTTGGCGGAGAATTTTCCGTTTTTGTAGACGATTTGATCTTCACCGCAGTCGAGCAGCTTCGCCGCTTGGGCGTTGAGCTTCTTGCGCAGCTCGGCGCTGGCTTGAAACGCTACGGCGCTGTTAATGTTCGTCGAGCGGCTGCCGCCGAAACCGACGTCGACGCTATAGGAAACATCCGCCGTGTTGCCGATGTGGCAGCGTACATTCTCGTAAGGCACTTGCATCTCGGCGGCGACAGTTTGGCACAAAACGGTCTGCAACCCCGTCCCCTGATCGCCCGCGACCGTAAATACGGTAAGTGTGCCGTCGGCTTCGGCGGTCAGATTCACCCACGCTTTACCCGCCCCGGTGCCGCGCTCATACATCGCAACGCCACGGCCGACGTTGGGCCGCTTGGGCGACTTCCAGCCCGCCGCATCGAGCGCGGCCTTTAATGTTTCTTTCGCCTTCACGCCGCTCCAGGTTTTTCCCAGAGCATTGACTTCGCCTTCGCCGATGAGATTCATCATACGGAATTTCGCCGGGTCCATTTTCAATTCCTTGGCGATCAGATCCATATGCGATTCGGAGGCGAATACCGCTTGGATCGCGCCCGGGGCGCGCCAGAAACCGCAGGGCACCGTGTTGGTGTAGACCTGCAGCGCTTCCATGTAGCTGTTGTCGATTTTGTACGGCGTCGCCGAACCGGCGCCGCCAATGCTGGCGCGGCCAGGCTTCATGCCGGCGTAGGCACCGGTGCCGTGGATCGCTTGCAAATAACGCGCGGTCATCCGTCCATCGCGCTTCACTCCCGTTTTTACTCTGACCACCGTGTAGTGATCCGGATTCATTGCGGTCAATTCTTCAGTATGGGTTAAAACAATCTTCACGGGCCGCTTCGCCTGCTTGGCGAGAAAATAACAGATCGGTAACTCGCCCGCGCCGCTTTTGCCGCCGAAGTCGGCGCCGACGTGGACCGCCTGAAGACGAATCTGGCTCGCGGGAATGCCGGCCGCCTTGGCGAATTGCCCGCGCGTCCCGAACGGACCTTTGGTCGACGCCCAGGCATTGACCTTGCCGTCATCGTCGATCTTGACCAGAAACGACTGCGGCTCGAGGTAGCCTTGATGATGGATCGGCATGCGGAAAGTATGTTCCAATACTAGGTCGGCTTCAGCGAACCCTTTTTCGATATCGCCTTTGCCAAAAGTCAGCTTGTTCAACACATTGCCGCCGGCCGGGGCCATGATATCCGCAGGCGCTCCGTCGTAACCCGGCGCGTTGTCATGCAAGATCGGCGCATCAGGCTTCATCGCTTCGAGCACGTCGAAGACCGCCGGCAACTGTTCATATTCGACGTCGATTAAATTGACCGCTTCCTCCGCTGCGTCGCGGCTTTCCGCGGCAACCGCCGCGACTTTATCGCCGACATAGCGCACCTTGTCCCAGCACATCACTGGAATATCGCGAATGCTCTTGCCTTGATAATGCTCGGGCTCATCTTTCCCGGTGACGATGGCCTTCACGCCCTCAACCTTCCACGCCTTGGAAGTATCGATATTTTTAATACGCGCATGGGGGTACGGACTGCGCAAGATTTTTCCCCACAACGCGTCCGCAAAATGCACGTCCGCGCCATAAATCGCCTGTCCGCTGACTTTGTCTGCGCCCTCGACCCGCCCCACGTTAGCGCCGATGATTGGTGATGTCTTCGCCATGCAAGATTCTCCTTTGTCTGATTCTATATTAGGTTATTCTGAGGACCTTCCAATTGTTCAAACCGTTCAAGCCGTTCAATTCGTCTCCGTAAGTTCCGACGATTTGAACTGAGCGCAGCGGTTGAACGGAGCAAAGCGATTGAACGTTTTGAACAGCAACATACATTCCGCCCACTGCCGTGCATGCAAAGAGCGCGTGGGCGAACTATTGGCGGCTATTTATGGTAACTGCCAAGTAAACCACTCTTTCCCCTGGTCGGCCTTGCCGCCGGATTATGTAAACACTTCCCTCGGCGGCCTACTGAAACGAATTCAGTCAGAACTTGGAAATTTCCGCGGCCATCGCGACTTTATCAAAAGCGCGCAGGTACCGCCTTGCGATTACTACGTTTCAGACCCGCCTTTTATCTTAGAATTCGACGAGAGCCAACACTTTACCCG
>VBKX01000023.1:0-10931 GCA_005879435.1 Deltaproteobacteria bacterium | reverse complement strand
TGCCGAGTCTCCATGGCTTTCGGCCGACGGTGCGTCTTTACGCCGATGAGTACCCATGGTGCTCATTGGATGCCTCATCCGATTCGGATCAGGCCATTTTTCATGGATTGCTCGGCACGCGGCTCACTCCGATTACCGCGCCTAATTATAAATAACCGCAACCCGGCGAAGACTTTGCCTGCCCGGTTCGTATCAATCATTGAACAGGAGTGTCTCCGAGCTTATTTTTGGAGTCCGGTGGTTGTATGATCGAGCAAGTAAATCAAAGCCTTAAGGCAGTTAATTCGACACTATGGCGACACCCTGGCCGGATAAAGACGACCACGAACTCCTCGCTCTGGTTCAAGAGGGCAGCCACCCGGCGTTTGCCGAACTGGTGCGCCGCCACACCGAGCGCTATTACCGGCTCGCTTTTCGTTATCTGCAAAACCGCGAAGCCGCCGAAGACATGGTTCAAGACGCCTTTCTCAAGCTCTGGGAAGATCCGCACCGATGGCACGCGGATAAGAACACTAAGTTTACAACTTGGTTCTACCGGGTTGTGGTCAATTTGTGCCTCGACCTGCACAAGAAAAAGCAGCCCTCGGAGCTCAACGAGGATATGCCGATCATCGACGACCGCGAAAGCGCCGATGAAGCCATGCAACGAAAACAGCAACAGATCGCTTTGGAAGGCGCCATTGCGGCTCTACCCGAGCGCCAGCGAACCGCAATTAACCTTTGTTATGATGAGGGCTTGAGTAATCAAGACGCGGCGGACGTTATGGCAATCAATCTTAAAGCGTTGCAGTCCTTGGTGATGCGCGCCAAGGCGACTTTGAAAGAACGTTTGAAGAGTTATTTATGAGGTTTTTATGAGTGACCATCGAGATGAGAAACTAGAATCGCTGCTGCACAGCCGCCGCGTCGAAGCAGCCAGGTTGGACCTTGCGACGCGGATCAGTCTCAAAGCGCAAACTGTGCCGCAAATTCAGAATATTTCGCTGTGGCAGTCGCTGCGTCAGTTGTTCAGCGAGCTTCATTTGCCAAAGCCCGGTTACGTGCTCGCCAGTGCCTTGGTTTTGGGCATGGTGATGGGTTTCAATACGACTCCGGACAACTCGACGATTCAAGATGCCAACTATACAACGACGCAGAGCATGATCCCCGGCGATGAGGGGTTTTTATGAACCGCGCTGCGAAAATGACGTTTGTCGGCTCGATTATTTTGAATGTGCTGTTGCTCGGTTTCGTGGTCGGCCAATCACCGCGCCGCTTTGATCGCAATGCCCTGCGCCAACAGCGCATGGAACAAGTCATCAAAGATCTGCCGGAAGCGTCGCAGCAGCGGCTCCGCGAACGATTTCAGCAGCTTCGCGGCACTGCGGATCCGCTTTTCGAGCAGCTGCGCAAGGCCCAGGACGAGGCCGTTCAACTGCTCGGCGCCGAGTCCTTTGATGAAGCAGCCTTGGACCGTCAAGAAGCCAAGATCAATGAGTTGCGTGCGCAAATGAGCAAACAACTCTCGCAGGCCGTTAAAAGCGCCCTCAAAGACCTGAGCCCGGAAGAGCGGCGCCGATTTGCTCAAATGCTGCGCCGCCCACCGCCGCCCGGTCAAGGCTAAGTTCGCGAAATAAAAAATGAATTTTGCAAAAGCGCCGGCGCCTCCGGCGCTTTTTTTTGGCCATCGCGGAGACTTCCAGCACCTAGCTCGTATCATGTAGTAAGATCGCTCATAGGGAAAGGTTCAATCGATATGAATTGGCTAACGGCAGCAAAACGAAAAAAGATCATCACCGGGGTTATTTTGGCGGTGCTGATCGGCGGCGGCTTGTATTGGTACACGGGCGCCGCGGGAGCGCCGAAGCGCGACGTCCTGGTGCCGATCACGGTGACTCGGGGTACAGTCGAAGCCTTGGTCACTGCCCAGGGCAAGCTCGAGGCCAAGCAGTACGTTGACGTCGGCACTCAAGTCTCCGGCCAGCTCAAAGCGATTCACGTCGACATCGGCGACACCGTGACCAAAGGCCAATTGCTCGCCGAGATCGACCCGCGCGTTTACCAGGCTCAAGTGGAAGCCGGCGAGGCGCATTTGAACAGCTTGCGCGCCCAACTCAACCAGCAGAAAGCCGCCGCGGTGTTGGCTGAACAGAATCTCAAACGCAATCAAAATCTGATCACCGCTAACGCCGTGAGCCAGCAGGCGCTGCAGGAAACCGAGAGCCAGGCTTCGGTGGCGCGCTCCCAGGTTGAATCGATCGCCGCGCAGATCCAGGAAACCGAGTCCAATTTAAAAGCGAGCCGCACCAACCTTAGCTATACGAAAATCTACGCGCCTATGGCGGGAACCGTGACCACGTTGCCGACTAAAGAAGGCCAAACGCTAAACGCCAACCAGACTGCGCCAATAGTTTTGCAAGTGGCCAATCTCGATGTCATGACCGTGCGCGCTCAGGTCGCCGAGGCGGACGTCAGCAGCCTTAAAGAAAACATGCCGGCATACTTCACCACCCTGGGCAATAGCGACCATCGATGGACCGGCAAGGTACGTCAGGTGCTGCCTACGCCGCAGATCGTCAACGACGTGGTGCTTTACGACGTCCTGATCGACGCGAAAAACGAAGGCCGCCAACTCATGACGGGTATGACGACACAGGTTTTTTTCATCCTCGGCAAAGCCGACAACGCGCTCGTGATCCCGGCGGAGCTGCTTACTCGGCGCGTCGCGAAGGAGGACACCGACAAAGGTAAAGCCTACCGTGTCGCAGTCGTCACCGAGGCCGGCCGCGAACAGCGCGTGATCCACGTCGGCTTGCAGACCCGCACCCAGGCCGAAGTCGTTGACGGACTGCAAGAAGGCGAACGGGTAGCGGCGACCCGGCCCGCGCCTTCAACCACTCAGGCCAACAATCAGCAGCGCGGCGGTAACAACGCGCCGCGCTTGAATCGAGGGCCTCAGCTATGAACGCGACCATTCTAGAACTCAGCGAAATCCATAAGCACTACACCAACGGCGACACGACGGTACGCGCCCTCGACGGCGTGTCGCTAAAAATCCGCCGGGGTGAATTTGTCGCGATCATGGGGCAGTCAGGTTCCGGCAAGTCGACCTTGATGAATATTCTCGGCTGTCTCGATCGCCCCACTACGGGCAGTTATAAGGTGCTCGGCCACGAAGCGGTGAATCTCGAACCCGACGAGCTGGCGTCGCTACGGCGCGAAACCTTCGGCTTCGTCTTTCAGAAATATAACTTATTGGCCACGGCCACGGCCGGCGAGAACGTGCAGATTCCCTCGGTGTACGCCGGCCTGTCCAAGCACAAGCGCGCCGAGCGCGCCGCAGGCCTGCTCGCGCGCCTCGGCCTCGGCGACCGCACTGCGCATCGTCCCTCGGAACTTTCCGGCGGCCAGCAGCAGCGCGTCGCCATTGCCCGCGCCTTGGTGAATGACCCGCCGGTGATTCTCGCCGACGAACCCACCGGCGCCTTGGACAGCAAGAGCGGCGATGAAGTCCTCGCTTTGCTCAAACAACTTCACGCCGAAGGGCGTACGATCATTCTGATCACCCACGCCGAAAACGTCGCCCAGCACGCCGGCCGCATCGTGCGCATCCAGGACGGCCGAATCCTTGAAGACACCGGAAGCTTCACCGACCAAGCGACCGAAAGTGTCGAGGCAAACCATCGCAGTTTCGAAAGCGCCGTCGGCTTGATGGCAAGCATGCAAGAAGCGCTCGTCACCGCCTGGCGCTCGCTGCGCGTCAACATCTTTCGGACCATGCTTACGCTGCTCGGCATCATCATCGGTGTCGCCGCCGTCGTCGCCATGCTCGCGGTCGGCGAAGGCAGCCGCCAGAAAGTTCTCGATCGCATCAGTTCCTTCGGCACTAATTTAATGCTGATCCGCCCCGGCGCCGTCGGCATTCGCAACGCCGGCGATATCGCTACCTTGGTGCCCGACGACGCTGCCGCGATCAAGGCATTGCCCAATGTCGAAACCGCTCTGGCCGAGCGCAGCAGCCGGCTGACGGTGCGCTACGGCAACTTGGACTATCAGACTTCGGCGCAAGGCACGAGCGAAGATTTCCCGTCGGCGCGCGATTGGCCGGTCGCCGAAGGCCAGTTTTGCAACGCCGACGACATGAAGCACTACGCCGCCGTCGTCGTGCTCGGCCGCACCGTGGCCAAAACGTTATTCCCCGACGGCAGCAGTCCCATCGGCAAGTACGTCCTGATGCGCAGCGTGCCCTTCGTCGTTATCGGCGTCATGAGCGAAAAAGGCGCATCGCCCAATGGCACCGACCAGGACGACGTCATTTTCGTGCCGATCAGCACTGGATTGGTTCGTCTCTTCGGCAAGAATTATCTGAGCAGTATCACCATCAAGGTCAAAGATGCGGCCGACATCGAAGCGACCCAGACACGCGTCGAAGGGCTGCTCAAAGCGCGTCACAACACCGAGGACTTCAGTGTGCGCAACATGGCGTCGTTTCTTCAGGCCGCCATGGAAACCCAGGACACGTTTACTTTGCTGCTCGGCACAGTGGCGGCAATCTCGCTTCTGGTTGGC
Organism: Deltaproteobacteria bacterium; assembly: GCA_005879435.1. Classification (GTDB taxonomy): domain Bacteria; phylum Desulfobacterota; class Binatia; order UBA9968; family UBA9968; genus DP-20. The sequence continues at coordinate 6,383 of VBKX01000023.1, read as the reverse complement.
GGCATCGGCGTGATGAACATCATGCTGGTCAGCGTCGTCGAGCGCACCCGCGAGATCGGCATCCGCATGGCCACCGGCGCGCGCATGCGCGACATCATGCTGCAATTCAACATCGAAGCCGCCGTGGTCTGCGCCGCCGGCGGTATCTTGGGCATCCTCGTCGGCATGATCGCCGGCCTGGTGCTGCGTTACAGCGGCATGACCGTGATCTTCTCGGTGACGCCGGCGGCACTCGCCTTCGCCTGCGCTTCTGCCACCGGCTTGGCCTTCGGCTATTTGCCGGCCCGCCAAGCCGCCCAGCTTGATCCCGTCGTTGCCCTAGCTTCCGAGTGAGGTGAACTTATGCGTAAACATCTATTGAACGGAACTGTCGCCCTATCTTTGGCTCTGTCGGCCTGCAGCTTGGCGCCCAATTACCAGCGGCCCGAGATGGCGCTGCCCACCGGCTGGAGCAACGTCGCCGGCGTAGGGGCGACGCAACAAAATACATCCTTGTTTTGGCAGGATCTCGGTAGCATCGAACTCGATCGATTGATCGATCAAGTGTTGGCGCAAAACCTCGACCTCGAAGCCGCGCTCCAACGCATCGACCAGGCGCGTGCCCAGGCCAAGATCGCCAGCTCGCCGCTTTACCCGAGTGTCAGCGCCAGCGGCTCGGCTTCGCGCACTTTTCAAGATCCCAAAGACACCAACTCCGCACACATCGGCGGCGGCGTCAGCTACGAAGTCGACCTGTGGGGCAAGAATCGTAACACTGCGAAGTCCGCCGACTTTCGGCTCAACGCCACCGAGTTCGATCGCGAGGCGCTGCGCCTCGTGGTCACCTCAGACGCGACTAATTTTTATGCTCAGGTTTTGAGCTTCAACGACCGCATCCGTATCGCCGAATCCAATCTCAAAAACGCCGAAGAAATTCTCCGCATCATCGAAGCACGCTTCGCTCAGGGCGGTGTTTCCGGCCTGGAAGTTTCTCAACAACGCGTCGCGGTAAACGGCTTTCGCATTGCACTGGCGACGCTCGTCGAGCAGCGCAGCACCACCGCAGACGCCTTGGCGATCCTGCTCGGAGTTGCGCCTCAGACTTTTTCGACACCGAGCGCGACGCTCGCCACGCTCACTCTGCCACCGGTCAATTTGACCTTGCCGGCTACACTCTTGACGGCACGCCCGGACATTGGAAGCGCGGAGGCCGGTCTACGCGCGGCCAATGCTGACATCGGCGTCGCGCGTGCCGCATTTTTCCCGTCGCTTACATTGGATTTGAACACATTAGTTTCCGCCGGCTTTGGCGGTCCGGCGGCGGCCGCAACGCAGATCGCTTCCAACTTGATCGCGCCGATCTTCACCGGTGGCCAACTTACCGGCAATTTGGAGAATGTCACCGCGCGCCAGAAAGAGCTTGCGGCCCAGTATCGCAAGACCGTGCTGACGGCGTTTCAAGAAGTCGAAAACGCGCTGGCGGCGCTCAAGAGTGCCAACGATCGCGCCACCGTATCGAGTGCAACCGTCGCCGAATCGCAAAACGCCTATGACATCGCGAAGGCTCGCTTCGATGCCGGCGCCATCGACTTCCTGACGCTGCTCGACACCCAGCGCACCCTATATGTGGCGCAGGATAATCAGATTTCGGTCAATCAAGACCAGCTCACCGCGTTTGTTCAGTTGCGCAAAGCGCTGGGGGCATAAGCCGACCCTTGGACACGGCTACGTAGTTCACCGCGGCTTTCCGACAAAAAAGGGTAACCTCTTCGGTTGCCCTTTTTTACCTCACCGCTCGTTGCATCTAGCGCTGCGAGCCAAAAGTGTTCACAATGAAAATCGAGCGCCGCTCTTATCCAGCGCGCGGAATAGGGGAAAGAGGATTATGCATGAAAACTAAATTACTCGCTGTAACAATACTTTTAGCAGGATGCGTTCCGCCGCGCCCATCTCCACCCGGACAGTACGACAGCAAGACCTTACCCCCGCCCAATGAAAGCAGGAACACGAATACTCTGGGCCGTGACGCGTCCGATTGCGAACGCCAGGCCGCGCTATCGACTGCCGGCAACAAAGCGGAAGCCTTTAATAACTGCATGAAAGCCAGACGCGCGCCGAACTGATAATCTGTGCGGCTCCGATAACGAATTGCCGCTGCTGCTCAGTGTGAACGCGCGGAGCTAAACGGGGTTAAAATCAGCTCTTAATCCACGCCGGCGCTTTTTGCACGGCAAACTCAACCGCTTCGCATTTCGTGGGGATTAAATTGATATTGGTGCGAGGGATAGTCAATCTTCTCTCTCTCCGCATCCTAACGAGTCACGGTATATTGCGGCGCCATTTTCTGGCTTCTTAATTAGACGAGGGCCGGCGGAGAGTTGTTTCACAACTCGTCACGAACGAAGGTCTTATGCAATCAATCACGCCGGGCGTTCGCTCGTTTCCGCTGTCGGAAGATTGTCCTCTTGAGCGTTGTCCGGCGACTTCGTCTTTTCATTGCGGCGCTCTAATTTGCGTGCCGCCTTTTTTTGCTGCTTCTCTTTCCGCGCCCAGGCCTTTTGGCGCTTCTTAAAGGTTTCCATAATCTCCTCCTACGGCTAAGGGTTTGTTTAAGACACAGAAAGGCGACCACCTCTTTAGAACTCAATCAAGTTTTGACCCGAGCATACGTTGGTTTGGAATGAGGATGGTAGTCGGGATGATTGTAGCAGAGCACGTGCGTAAAGATACCCCCGCTCAATTATTGGTCAAAGCGTCATAACTCACCGCCACTACTCCACCGCCAACGCCATTAATGGTCACACTGGAAAAAGTCGTAGGTGACAGTCACGGCGGACAAATTTACTCCGCTTGATCGTGTTCGTGGCTGTTGTCCCGTAAGGGCCAGCGCCCCCAGTCGCGGCGCTCGATTCCCTTGCAACTTCCGGCTTTGTGGTTATTTTAAAGATACAATGGCGAATAGCGACTACTACAAAACCCTGGGCGTTGCGCGTGGCGCCTCACAGGAAGATATCCGCAAGGCGTACCGCAAGCTTGCGCGGAAATTCCATCCCGACATCAACCCGGGTAATAAAGACGCCGAGAACAGGTTTAAAGAGCTTTCCGTTGCCTACGATGTGCTGAGCGACGAAAAGAAAAGAAAGCTGTACGACGAATTCGGCGAGGCCGGCCTCGCCAGCGGATTTGATGCCGACAAGGCGCGTAGTTATCAGCGCTGGCAGGAGCAATCGGCGCAGGCAGGTGGCGGTGGCGGCTTCGAATTTAACGTGGACGACCTCGGCGATTTGTTCGGCGGCCTAGGTGGCATCTTTCGGCGCGGCCCGAAAACGCAACGCGGACCGATGCGTGGCCAGGACATCGAGTCGAGCATGGACATCGACTTCCTTGACGCAGTACGGGGTTTTCAAACCGCGATAACGCTGCAGCGTTCGATATCTTGCGACGTCTGCCACGGTAGCGGAGCGAAACCGGGAAGCGCTCCGACTACTTGTCCAGAATGTAATGGCACGGGCTTTAAATCCGTGGCTCAAGGACCGATGCAGTTTCGCCAAACCTGTCCTCGATGTAACGGCAAGGGACAATTACCGGGCGATCCCTGCGCGGCCTGTAGGGGTACCGGCCGAGTGGCGCGACCGGATACCATACGCGTGAATATTCCGCCTGGAGCCGAGCCGGGAAAACGCATTCGACTGCGCGGCAAAGGAGAGGCAGGAGTTCGCGGTGGGCCGGCGGGAGATCTCTTTATTACGCCACGCATTCAACCGCACCCGATCCTCTCGCGTTCAGGCAGGGACTTATCCATGGATCTGCCGATCACAGTGGGCGAGGCGGTCCGCGGCGCTAATGTCGAAGTGCCAACGCCGGGCGGCGCAATAAGCGTGAAAGTTCCCGCCGGCGCCCAGAGCGGCCAGCAGTTGCGCATCAGAGGGAAGGGCGTCGCCGCCCACGGGCAAACCCCGGCAGGTGATTTATATCTGCGGCTTATGGTGCGCGTGCCGAAGGAGAAGCTCGGCGATGACGTCGTCGAGAAGATCGACGAAGCGTACGGCGAGGATGTCCGCAAAGACCTGCGGCTATAGCGCGAGGGGAATCATGCCGCGAAAATATCTGCGCCTGACTGAGGTCACTAAGATCTGCAACGTTGACCCAAAATTCGTCATGCGCTTGGAACGGGAGAAAGTGATCTCGCCGATCCTGCGGCGTAGCAAAAAACTCTATCCCTTGGAGCAAGTCGATCGCGTGCGTGTTGCCCACCTGCTCATCGATGAAATGGGCGTCAATCTCGAAGGCGCCGAAGTCGCCCTCAACATGCGTGAGCAGATGATCGCCATGCAACGCCAATTCAACGAAGTCCTCCACCTGCTCAGCCGGGAGCTGAAGAAATAGTATTGTTGGAGAGTTAACCAGGCTAGGGAGTAAACGAAGCAATCGGCGGCGGCGCCACCATCGACGCGACCACAATCGCAAACCCAATAATTACGGCAGCCATGATGATAGCAATCCCAAGGTTTCCCTTTTTCAGCTCTTCCCACTCATCCACAGGCGTGAGCCAGGTAAAGACCCTCAACAAGATCCAGAGAGAAATAGCCATAGTAATGGCGCCCACCAAACCCCAACCAAAAGCTTTGAGATAATCCACCAATAAAATCGCCATTCTTTCCTCCAAAAAAACCGTTTGGGGTCAGCGACACTCGGCTTTAACGGACGCGAGCCTACGTTGGATTGAATCTTGCGTCAAGAAGATGACGGATCTCGGAACACGCTTTTCCCTCTGCGAACACGATTTACGATGCCGCTGCTCATGAAGCGCCGAGCAGGCGCACCTCTCTAACAGGAAAGGGAATATCGATCTTGCTCGCCCGGAACCGCTCGACGATAGCTTTGTATAGCTCGGCTCTGGCGTTGACCATATCCGACACCGCAACCCATGGTTGAATAGAAAGCGTGAGCGAGGAATCGGCAAGCTCGCTGATTCCTATCAGGGGCGCCGGCTCCTTCAAGACGCGCGGGTTTGCCGCAGCGAGCTCCTTGGCAACCAGAAGCACCTCATCCAAATTCGCGCCGTAAGCGACCCCAACTTTCAACTGCAGCTGACGGATCGTGCCATAGTTATGGAGAATCTCGCCGACGATCCTTCGGTTGGGAATCACTACCCGGGATTGATCGAGCTGTACCAGGGTTGTCGAGAACAGTTCGATCGTCACCACTTGGCCGTGAACGTTGAGAAGCTCAATGTATTCGCCCACGCGATAAGGCTTCGTGAAGATGATCGACAGACCGGCGACAATGTTGCCGAGCACGCCCTGAAAAGCAAACCCGATGCCCACGCCGGCAACGCCGACCGCGGCCACTAGAGGCGCGATCTGAAAACCAAATTTGTCGAGCGCCACCAATAACGTGAGGAGGATGACAAGGATTCTGATTGCCCGGACCATCAGCAAGCGCATCGGCGGCTCCTTCACCCGCGATTCGAGCCAGCGATTGCTGACGTTGCCGATCCAGCGGGCCAGAAAAACGCCCACGGTGAGAATGATGATCGCACCAAGCACTTGGAATCCGTACCGGATGATAAGATCTAAAGTGATTTCTTTTGCTGTCATGGGTTGGCTCCTTTTTTTTTAAGCAAATGGTTCAGCCTAATTTGCTATACCTAAACGACGACCTAAAATAGGGCGGAGCGATGATGGCGGTCAAGCGGCGGCCCAGAAGTGGAGATGAGCAGATTTACCGGAAGGCCGGAAATGCAATGTCTAAAACAACAACGCGACCTTTGATTGGACTGACCGCGAGGTTCGTCCCGGGCATTCGGATCGCCTGAGATCAACGTAATTCGCATTCCTAACTCTCATTCAAGTTCGCTAGAGAATTTGCGGCGCTGGCGTCTTTGCACAATCCGGTTGACATAACCGCGCTGTGTTGAATACTGTTTGCAGGAGACGACGAATAACGGCAGAAACTTCACGCGGACGAAAGACCGGGACGCTTAAGGCCCCTTTGTGAAAAGAGTGTTAGCGATAATTTTGGGCGGAGGCGCCGGAAAGCGTCTCTACCCTCTTACCAAACTTCGCGCCAAGCTGGCCGTTCCCCTCGGTGCCAAATATCGCTTGATCGATATTCCCATCAGCAATTGCATCAACTCGGAGATCCAGAGAATCTACGTTTTGACGCAGTTCAACTCGGCCTCGCTCAATCGGCATATCGCGCGCACGTACCACTTGGCGGGCGCGGGTTTCACTCAGGGTTTTGTCGAAGTGCTGGCAGCACAGCAAACACCCGACAGCCCGAGTTGGTTCGAAGGGACAGCCGATGCCGTGCGCAAATATCTATGGCTGTTCGCCGAATGGGACGTCGATCAATACTTGATTCTATCCGGCGATCATTTGTATCGGATGAATTACGCGGAT
>VBKX01000022.1:23778-25959 GCA_005879435.1 Deltaproteobacteria bacterium | reverse complement strand
CAAGTTCGGTCCGGACGGCAAGGTCTTGTTGACGCTTGGGAAGCGCGGAGTGGAAGGCAATCCGCCGGACGCCTTGACCCAACCGACAAGTATCGTAATCGCGTCGAATGGCGACATCTTCGTCTCCGAGGGCCACAACCAGAATCCTCAAGCTCCGCCGGAGACCGTCTCACGCATCTCCAAGTTCAGGAAAGACGGCAAGTTCGTAAAGTCGTTCGGTAAGCTGGGATCCGGACCGGGAGAATTTAGAGGACCGCACGACTTGGCCATGGATACCGAGGGACGACTCTTTGTTGTCGAAAATATTCGATCAGGAAGGGAAGTACCTCGGCGAGTGGAAACAATTCAGTCGCCCCAGCGGCGTCTACATTCGCAACGACATGATCTACGTGGCTGACTCGGAGTCCAACGGTGTAGCTCCGCACCCGGGATGGAAACGAGGGATCCGCATCGGCAGCCTCAAAGACGGCAAGGTCCTCTACCGCATCCCGGACCCGCTCGAAATGAAGGGAACCAGTGCAGCGGAGGGATTGGCGGTGGATGCGAAGGGAAACGTGTACGGCGGCGAAGTCGGCCCACGACAACTGGTAAAACACGTCAAGCAGTAGGAACCCGAGATCGCCAGCATATTCTCGGATTAGATGAATGAGCACGTGAAGGTTCGAGACACTAACGCAAGTGCCGCTAACCGTCGAGTAAATCCGACTAGCGGCTCTTTGGCAGACCGTTTGGAGCACAAACTTGAAGTACGCGATGGCGAGAACATCGAGTAACGGTCTGCATGACCCCGCCAACGTGCATCCATCGAACAGACCGCTAAGGCCGCAATCCAGCAACAGTCCATGCCGAGGCTCCACAGAATGAGCGACCACGGAACAGACAAAGTCTTCGCCGGTTCGATCCCGGAACTTTATGAAACCTACTTGGTTCCGCTGATCTTCGAGCCATACGCTGCAGACCTTGTGGCACGCTTAGCGTCAAGACCTTTGGCGCGAGTGCTCGAAATCGCGGCGGGCACCGGCGTCGTAACCCGTGCCATGGCAACGGCGCTACCGGAGACCCTAGCCATCGTCGCCACGGACTTGAATCAGTCGATGCTCGACCAAGCCTCTGTGCGTGGCACCAAGCGTCCGGTCACTTGGCGCCAGGCGGATGCCATGAAGCTTCCCTTTGCCGATGGCGCCTTCGACGCAGTCGTATGCCAGTTCGGAGTCATGTTTTTTCCGGACAAACGAATCGCTTACCCGGAAGTTCTCCGAGTGTTGAGGTCAGGAGGCATTTTCATCTTCAACACGTGGGATTGTATACAAGAGAATGAGTTCGCCGATACCGTGACGACTGCGCTCGAGGCGCTTTTCCCGGATGATCCGCCGCGCTTCCTCGCGCGCACACCGCACGGCTACTATGACGTTGAGACCATTAAACGAGATCTCGCGGCTGGCGGGTTCACGGCGCCACCTGAAATCACGAAACTCACCGCGCGCAGCCGGGCGCCATCGAGTGACCACCCTGCCATCGCGTATTGTCAGGGCACGCCGCTGCGAAATGAGATAGAAGCGCGGAATCCCTCACGGCTGGTGGACGCAACCACCGTGGCTGCGGAAGCTATCGCGCATCGCTTTGGCCGCGGCGTCGTGGACGGCAAAATCCAAGCACACATAATCTCCATCGCGAAATGATGGTCGCCGCTCGAGGCGAATGCGCGAAGTTGCAGTCTGGGGCACAGTATTAATATTTGACTTCTGAGCCTTAACGACGCGACCATCAGATATGCTTATGTGGAAAAATTTCAAAGTCATCGACGCCGATGCGCACACGCATGAGCCGCAATATCTTTGGCAACGCTACGTCGAGCCCAAATACCGAGACCAAGTTCCGAAGGTTGCGTTCATGGTTTACGAGCCCGACGGAAAATTTGTTTTAGGCGCTATCAAGAATTCGAAACCGTCGCGGAGTGGGCAAAATGACTGCCCGCAGCAAGCAGCGAGAATTCCAACCATCTTTAGGACAACTTTCCTAAAACCGTCACCCCCGAATGTTTTTATCGGGGGTCCAGATCCGGATTCGCCTGTGGTGAGCTCAGTCGAGCCACCGCTTAAAGGCGGGAATGACGAACTGCGGATAGGCGACTTTGGATGCAGCAGCGTGCGGAGTGATTCAATTTGACCGCAGCCTGTCTAT
>VBKX01000022.1:9519-23746 GCA_005879435.1 Deltaproteobacteria bacterium | reverse complement strand
TACGCTCCAGGAGGTGTCTATGATTGCGATAATCGATCAGATGAAGGAACTCGTTGATAACGCCTTGGCCAACGGGAGTCCGTGTATTCTCGCCACCGTCTCAGGCGCCGGCGAGCCGGATATCGGCTACAAAGGCAGCATGATGGTGTTCGACGGCGAGTCCCTTGCTTACTGGGAACGCACCAAGCGCCAGCATATGAAAAACGTCAAAGAAAACCCGCACGTCATCGTGCTGTTCCGCGACACCAAAACGAAAGCCGCATGGCGCTTTCACGGCACGGCGACCATGCACGAGGACGGACCGATCCGCGATCAAGTCATGGCGCGCACCGTCAAGGAAGAACTGGACAAGGATCCCGAACGCAAAGGCGCCGCGGTGGTGATTCGATTGGATAAAATCACTAATATGGGTGGACAGGTCCTGCAGAGCCGCTAGATTGCGGCGACATTTCCACTAGCAGCGAAGTTTTCCAATCAGGCTCTGTTGGTCGATCCGGCAGCGGTTTTGTTGTTGCTGCCCGCGCGTTAATCGAGACCGGCAACGCTTCGTCAGGTTAGTCGCCGACGTATTAGCGTGCTGTCTTGCAAGATATAAGGCGCGTTTGAAATGACGAGGAAAGAACCAAAGGAACTATTGAACAAGTAGTTGAGATCGGCAGCGGACGCGTGCTCCATCTGGCAGCCTCCCATCCTTCACAAATCAACGCCACACAGCCGCCGCTCGCCGGCCCATGATATTTCCCAACATCGCAGCTTCTTGGTCGCGCATCTTTTACGGCTGGCGCATGATCGGTTTGGTCTCGGCCATTCGCGTCGTCGGCGGCGGAATCCATCAATACGGCTTCACGGTTTTCTTTCTGCCGATCAGTCAAGATCTCGGCATGAGCCGCGCCGCAACCTCGCTCGCGTTCTCGCTCGCGCGCGCCCAAGGCGCCATCGAAGCGCCTCTGGTCGGTTACTTAATCGACCGCTTCGGCCCCCGTCCGATCATCGTGACCGCCGCGTTTCTCGCCGGCGCGGGCTACATTCTTCTGTCATGGGTGGAGAGCTATGCGAGTTTCTTGATCGCCGGATTTGTCCATTCGCCGATGGTCATCGCCAACAGTTGGTTTATCCGTCAACGAGCGCGCGCCATGACCGTCGTCAGCGCCGCAGTGCCGGTCGGCGGCGCGATCCTTTCGCCCCTGCTCGCCGTCGGCGTCCAATCGCTCGGCTGGCGCTGGGCGGCGTTTTTCTCCGGCTGTCTGTTTCTCGCAGTTTGCTTGCCTTTGAGTTTCCAAGTGCGGCGCTCGCCGGAGAGCATGGGGTTTTTGCCGGACGGTGAAGCGCCACAAGCGCGCGATAGCGACGCGCATTCGATGAATAACATAGCCTCGGAACCGAGAGAACGAGACCTGCCCGCGGCTCAAGCGATGAAGACAGCAATCTTCTGGCTGCTGGTGGTTTCCATGACGGCGCGGGTCGCGGCGTATAGCACGGTGAGCGTTCACTTCGTGCCCGTCATGGTGTGGCAAGGTTTGGCGCAAGAAGAAGCCGCCTTCATGCTCGGCGCCTTCGCCTTTATCAATCTCGCCGCTCATTTCGTGCTCGGCTGGATCGCCGATCGCGTCAACAAGCCGGGACTCATGACGCTCTGCCATATCGCGCCGGCGTTGGCTGTCTTTCCGCTCGTCGCTGCCGCCGCGCGATGGCAGTTGTGGTTGTTTACCATCTGTTACACTTTGCTCGACGCTTCATTTCCGATCGTCTGGGCGACGGTGGGAGATTTCTACGGCCGCAAGTACTTCGCAACGATTCGCGGCATGCTGAGTTTTTTCTATATGTGGGGAAGCGTCGCCGGTCCTGTGCCGGCCGGGGCAATGTACGATCGTAGTCAGAGCTACAGAGGCGTCATGTGGATCCGGTTTTTCACTCTCGCACTAGCAACGCTGCTCAACGCGCTGTTGATAAAGCCGTGGCGTCGATGTGCCACGGCAGCGCAGTTAAACAACTGATTAGCGCCGGGCCATGATCTTTAAGAATTAACATCATCAACAAAGATCGTCCGGAAACGCGCGGCGAAAATCACGCACCCTCTCCTGCTTCCTCACGGTAAAGCTTGAGCGCTTCCATGACCGGCAGATCGCTCACCGAAAAAAGTATCGCGGCGGCGGTTTGGGAGTGATTTTGATGGCTGTGCCAGCTCCACAGCGGCACGACGAAGCAGTCGCCTTGCTTCCATTCGAATTTTTCACCGTTGATGACCGTCGTGCCGTTTCCTCGAAAGGCGTGATAGATAGTGCTGCAATTGTGCCGGTGCGTTTTGGTGATTTCCCCGGGACGGAGCATTTGAATACCGCAGGATAACGTCGGCATTGTGTGACCGCCTTCCGGGTTGACGTATTCCAACGCCACGCCATCGAAAGGACTTCCCGGCCCATCGCTCAAGCATTGCAGCTTCTCGTAGGTATCCTGCCATTTGTAGTGCAAGTTATAAGTGGGACGTTCCGAGATTTTTTCCCAGATCGGCCGCGTCGTGCCGACGCGCGACGTAGTGTGATCGGAACCGGGCTTCATGGGCTGGAGGCCGCCGGGGAATGCTTCCCAGGTGATCGCCTGGAGCAAGAACAGCAAGGGATTATCCAGGCCATCGAGCCAAACCACAGGCTCGCCGCCATTGCGGTGTCCATGCCACGTCATCGACGGCGTGAGGATAAGGTCGCCCTCGTGCATGGGAATTTTCTCGCCTTCGACGATCGTGTATGCGCCAGCGCCCTTGAGGATAAATCGGAACGCCGCGAAATTATGTCGGTGATCATGCGCCACCTCGCCGGGCTTCAGTAACTGCAGCGTCATAAGCATCGTATGCGTGGTGGTACGCTGGCGACGATTTTTCTGATCGAGGTAAGCCGGATTGATCAGCCGCAGCACCCGCCGTTCCGCTTTGCCGTCGAGACCATGCATGTTGGCCACAGTCTGGATCGCGTCATATAGTTCCGGCCACTTCCAAACATGCGGTAAGACCGAAGTATGCGGGTCTTTGCTGTAAGTCGCCATATCTGCGTCGGAGGCCGGCGACCACAACCCTTCGACACTCAAGCCACGCAGTTTTTCATCGAGCTCGCGTAAAAGTTCTTCTTCCGACATCTTCTGGTGTTCCTCCGGTCAGTCAACTGCGCCTTAGGGTTTTTTGATCCCCAGCTCTCGTTGCGCCGCCTGAAGCGGCGCCAAATCGATGATTTCACTCAGGGGCAGATCGCGCGTTAGCTTGAGTTCCGCCTTGGCTTGCTCTAACACCATGCGCAAACCTTCGGGTGGAATGTTTCCATCCGGACTGAAGACCTTCCAGGTGGAATCGTAGGAAGCCACAGCGTGGTCACGCTCTATCTTCCCCCATTCCATCAGGATCCGCACAGCACCTTCCTTGTCGTCCCGGATAAAACGATTTGCTCGCACCATGGCCTTTACTACTTTTTTAACCTCGTCCGGCTTCTCCTTGATCGTTTTGAGATTGGCGCCGATGCCGATGAATGGGAAACTAAAAACCTCGTACGCTCTGAGAAGGACGTTGAATCCCATCTGCCCTCCTAGGGCGTCACCGGGCGGGGCAATCACGGCTACATCCACCAGACCTTCCTTCAGCGCGGCGAGACGCGCTCGATCCGGCCCCAGGGCGATGAACTTGAGATCTCTCTCCGTATCCAGGCCAAAGGATTTGAGCATCATTCGACCAGCCACCTCGTCGGTGCCGCCGAAGTTACCGATGCCGACGATTTTTCCCTTAAGTTGCTTGCCCGATTTGTATTCAGGCTTGGCAACCAAGGCATGAGTTGAACCATCCAAGAGGCTCGCGAGAGCGCGCATCGGCATGCCCCGAAGCGCGCCGCGCACGACCGAGCCGAAGAGCAAGGTATAGCCAACATCTCCGGTTACGAGCGCGGTGATAATGTTCGGCACGTTCATGCGAATGATCTCTACGTCGAGGCCCTCGTCTTTGAAAAAACCTTTTTTGAAAGCGACTCCCGACGGAAGAAAGGACATATTGGGGTTGGTTACTGAGATGCGCACTTTGTCGGCAGCGTCGAGAGGCGAATTCGGCGCGCAAATAGCGATGAACCCTATTAGCAAACAACAAAGTTTTCTCATGACAATGTTCACAGTCAACTCGCAGCCTTGTAAACACTGCCCATTTGGCTCGCCACGCCGCGCTTGGCCAATTCCGCTTCGAACATCTGGCGAATATACGGATCTTCGTCGTCGTATTCGATCTGATCGCCGCCGAGCTTGACGCTTTCTGAAGTACCCCACTGTTTTCGCAGCCCAGGAAATTTTCGGCTGCTGAACGGCTTGAGCGCGAGGTAACGCGCGGGCTCGCCACCGACGTTGAAGTGCTGATGAAACCAGCGTTCCGGCGGCACCAGCAAGCTCCCGGCGCGCCAGTTGTAGCGCTTGATGTCGTCGCCTTCGCGCCACACCATCGAAAATCCTTCGCCCTTGAGGATGATCACGTGCGCGCCAGCGCCGTGGCGGTGCGCCTTTTTGTAAGTCCCAACCGGAAACTGTGAAATATGCGCCGACATGACGTTGTTTGACATCTCGATCATGATCATCTTACCACCCGCACCGCGATCCTTTCTCTCCGGCAACTCATAGCTTCGCACGTCGCGAATAAAATTGGTGTCGTGAAAGCCCTCGCCGGGAATCCTCGCCTGGCCGCTGAAGAAGTCGTCTTCGCCGGCGTAGCGGTCCGTGAAGCGATAGTCGCAATTAAAAACGAAATCGACGTTGTGATAAAGATTCAGCACGGTCGGCGCGTTGGTCATCGCCAAAAGCCGCACCGGTTTATCACCCTGACCGTTGAAGTGCTGATATCGTGCATTGAGCGGCGGCGAAAACAGCGCGCCCTCGCCCCATTCGAAAGTTTGCCGTCTGCCGCCGTCCTGCCAGATCGTCGTCGCGCCGCGGCCACTGACAACATAAACCAACGCTTCGAACATGTGTTTCTGCGGCGTGAGAGATTGTCCGGGCGCGATCTCACAGATATAGCAATCGTTGACTCCCTCGGCCCCTTCCAGGTTGAGGTAAACTCCGTGGCCCCCAACGCGCGCCCACGGATGAAGCTCGACTTCATTTATGTTTTCGATGTGAAAACCCTGTACCGCGGGCAGGCCTTCCTTTTCCAGGAACAGTTGGTAAGTGGTCTTCGCTCCAAGCTCACTGCCGGATTGTCTAAGATTTGTTGCAACCATGTCGCTGTTTCCTTTTTCCAGTGATTTGACTCCTCCGCTGAAAATCGACGTCCTTTTCTTGTAATACGTCGCATCGGCTGGGGTCAAGGTGAGAGTCTTACAGGAGACGACTCGGTAATTTAATCCGCATGCTCTTTAATCGGCCTTTAAACTCCCTCGAAGGTCCTTTGTCCGCGAGTTATTTAAAGCGCATTTGGCGAACCGAATCCCTATTCGTCCGGGCCAATTTTTCGCCGACAAAAAAACCTTTGTCGACATCTTTGGTTTTGAGTAAAATGAAAGGTCAACAAGAACCTAAAAGGCGCCCGCCTTTTGAATAGAAATTTTGGAGAACGATGGTATCTTTTTAGTAACTTCTGGACCTTACAGGAATGAAGCGTTAAAGGCGTGCGACGATCTATGGAACCGAATCCGACAACCACTGAAGTTTTCAGCCGTATTAAGGTAAAAATCAAAGCGCCGATTTTTGACTATTGTGAAGTTAGCCGACTCTTTCAGAGTTAAGTCCAGCGAGCCCGCTGGCTATTATGCTTGCGCCCTGCGCGTCATCGGCCAGGACCTCGCCGAACTATTTCCGCAACAGGTGGATATTGACTACAAGGGAGATAGCTTTGAGGTTCGGGTTCAATGCGACCGCAAAAGAGCCGAGAAACGGATTCCGCAAGTTGAAAAATCGGGTTTGCGAAACGTCATCCGTAAGCTCGCCAACTATCGCCTCGATAAGGCACCGGAAGGAATCGAATCGGCGACTATCGAACAAACCTACGACGCCGCAGAAGTGAACCGGTTGGATGAAGCCGGCCTTCATCTTCGCACGCAAGCCGGCAAAGTTCCCGATATCAACAGCCTCGGCGAAACCCTGCGGACCATCGGCAGAATGATCGACGCCGAAGACAGCCGGCTGATTCGGATATTCAAGGATCAGCGCCGTGTCGCTTTCGAGTACGTCGATAAAAGCGGTGCGATGCGTAAAGTAGAAATGACGCGATCTGAACTATTCAAAGTGCAACAGAGTTACTATGACAAGCGCGGCGGCCAGAAGAGCATCGACACCTGGAAAGGCCACGATTGAAGGCTAATATCGTTCCCGTGAACCAAAGCAGGGGTGGAGTGTCGCTCACGCATCAGTTTTTCACTGAAGTGTCGATTGCGAATTGACTTTCGCTCGAATCCCTGAGGATATTCGACGGTGATGACTCGCGAAGATCGTTCATGGCAGTCGTAACTTCGGATCGAGGGCATCGCGTAGCGAATCGCCGAAGACGTTAAACGCGAACACCGCCAGACTGATCGCCAAGCCTGGGAATAGCGCCATCCAGGGTGCCCTCTCGGCAAACTCCACCGCCGCGCCGCGCAGCATCAATCCCCAAGCCGCCGTCGGTTCGGCCACGCCTAAACCGAGAAATGACAGAGACGCTTCCAGCAAAATCGCCTGGCCGAGGAATGCCGTCAGCATGATTAGATAGGGCGCCATCACGTTGGGCAGCATATGGCGCGAGATAACCCGCCAATGGCTCGAACCGAGGGTCAGCGCCGCTTCGACGAACAGCATCTGGCGCAATGCCAGCGCGCTGCTGCGCACGACCAAGGCCGCGCGCGGGATCATCGGAATCGTGATCGCCAGGATCACGTTCCAAAGACCGGAGCCTGAAACCGCGACGACCACGAGCGCCAGAACGATCAAAGGAAAAGATAGCAATATATCCATCAGCCGCTGCATGAACAGATCGGCCTTACCGCCGAAGTAGGCGCAGGATACGCCGATCAGAGCGCCGATGCTCGTGCCGAAAAGAGATGAGCAAAAGCCCACCCACAGAGCCGTACGCGAGCCATAAAGGATGCGCGACAGGACATCCCGACCGAAAGAATCCGTACCGAGCCAATGATGCACTCCTGGCGCCTCAAACATGGCGCCGTAATTGTTCGCCAAGGGATCGTACGGCGCGAAAAAGTTCGCCAGCAGCGCCGCGGCGATCATGAGTACAATGATAATCGCCCCGGCGCCGCCCAACGGACGCGAGGAAATAAAATCCAGGGCACTTCCGGGTCGGAAGAGAATTGGCGCGCGCAAATTATTGGTAATGAATGCGCGGGTCGAGCCAGGCATAGAGCAAGTCGACCATAAAGTTCATGAAGATAAAAGCGAAGGAGACGAGCAATACCAACGCTTGAGTCATGGTGTAGTCACGATGAGTGATCGATTCGACGAACAACATGCCGATGCCGTTTAGATTAAACACCTGCTCGGTCACGACGAGACCGCCGAGCAGAAAAGCGAACTCCAAGCCGATCACGGTCACGATCGGCAGCAGTGCATTGCTCAGCGCGTGCTTGAGGACGACCGCGCGCTCCCAAAGTCCCTTGGCCCGCGCCGTGCGCACGTAATCCTCGCGCAGCACTTCCAACACCGCAGAGCGGGTCATGCGCGTCGCCATGGCGGAATAGCGGTAGCCAACCGCGAGCGCGGGCCAAATAAGCTGCGCCAAATTGGCGCGCGGATCGGTCCAGAAAGACGTGAACGTCAGCGGCGGCATCCATTTAAACACGATGAGGAAGCCGAGAATGATCACGATGCCGAGCCAAAACGACGGCATCGCCAGCCCGGCGATCGAGAAAATTCGTACGGCGTAATCGACCCAGGTATCCTGCTTGAGCGCCGCCAGGGTTCCCAGAGGAACCGCCAGGAGCATCGCCACCACAGTGGCCATCACCGCCAGCTGTAAACTCAATTCGAGACGAATCTTGATCTCTTCAATAATCGGCCGTCCGGTCCACATCGAGTCGCCGAAATCGAATCGCGCGATCCCGGCAATCCAGCTCACGAACTGATAGGCTAAAGGTTTGTCGAGCCCCAGCTGTTTTCGCTCGCGGTCGAGCGCTTCTTTTGGGGCGAATGTGCCGCTGCCGGCGTACTTGAGCTCGACGATGTCGCCGGGCGCCACCCGCAGAAGAAAAAAAACCAACAGGGCAACACCGAACAACGTCGGAATCATCAGCAACAAACGCTTGAGAACATACTGACGCATCGGTCAAATTCTGGAATTTTGAATTTTGTATTTTACTTTCCTACGGCGCCAGCCACACGTCGCGCAGATCCTGGTTGACGTAATGGCTCGGGCCGATTTTCCAGCCCTTGAGACGGCTGCTGTGCGGCACAATCCGCTGCCACCAGAGCAGCGGAAATTGATAAGCCTGCTCGCCGATGGCGCGCCTTTCCATTTGCCGGATAAGCGGCAAGCGGTCCTTCACATCCAACATGCGGCTCTGGCGCTCATAAAGTTCGTCGAGAGTCGCGTCTTTGTAGCGTGCGTAGTTCACCGGGCTGGCTTCGCTGCTCAGGTACTTGAGCAGATAGAGGTCCGGCTCGTCCATGAACTCGCAGTCGAAATCGACGCCCGCGTCAAAATTTCCCTGGCGCAAATCGTTGAAATACGGTCCGCCTTCGAGCGGTGTGTGCGTGACGTTCAAGCCGATCTTGCGCCACTGATCGACGAGGTAAACTCCGCTGACTTCATAAGGCTCTTTGACGTTACGGTTTTTCAAGACAAACGAAAATCCTTCCGGCACCCCGGCTTCTTTGAGCAAGCGCTTGGCTTCGTTACGGGCGGCGTTGATGTCTTTGCCAAAACCGGGGAGCTTGATGAGCTCCGCTGGCGGCGTGGCGAACTCCGATCCCGGGCGGAACACGCCGCCGATATATTTCATAACCGAGATCTGCGCCAGTGCCTTCGACGCTTCGTTACGGTCGATGGCCAGAGTCAAAGCGCGCCGCACGCGCGCATCGCTGAACGGCTTTTTCTCGTTGTTGAGTGTCACCAAAATATTGCACGCCCACGGGCTCTCTTGCACGACCGCTTTATTGCCGAGCGTTTTCACGATGTCGTCGCGCGCCGCCGGATTGAAGCCGCGAAACTCGACAACGGCCTGACCGCTGCGCACCGCCGCCACGCGCGGCGCGGTGTCACGAATAAAGATCGCTCTGAAGCCATCTAGGTATGGGCGCCCCGGCATAAAGTAGGCGGGATTTTTCTTGCCAACCCAATGCGAGCCGGCCACGTGCTCGACGAAGATGAACGGCCCCGAGCCCATCACGTTCTTTTCATACCAGCGCGGATCTTTTTTGAGCCGCTCGGCGCTGTAGATGAAGTTCCACGGCGAAGCCAGGTTGGCGAGAAACGACGCCGCGATATGTTTGAGCTTGAAGACGACGGTCAAATCGTCCGGCGCTTCGACCTTGTCGACCATCGAGTACAACGCCTTACGCGCGCTCGCGACTCCTTCCGGCGGAAAAATAATCTTGTCGTAGGTCGCCTTGACATCGTGCGCCGTGAGCGGCGTGCCGTCGTGAAACTTGATTCCCTTACGAATCTTGACGGTCAGCGTCAAGCCGTCCCGAGAGAACGACCAGGTCTCAGCGACATCGCCGACGATCTTGGGATAGTTTTGCGGATCGAAGCGCAGCAACGTGCTGTAATGCGGCGCGATGGGATGAAGCATACCGAAGGTGGTTTCGCGGTGCCCGTCGAACGAAGGCGGGATTTCCCCGACGGCAAACACCAGCTCGCCCCCCGGACGCGGCGCTTCCGCGGCAGGTAGGACGGCCGGCGCGCCTATGGCAAGCAGGGATAGTATGAAACCGCGCGACATTATCGCTTTTATTGAAATCACCATCGGATGTCTCCTCGCGTGACTGCTAACTCGAACTCTATGCTGCGAGCAAAAATACGGCTTTCGTCTTGCTAAAGTCAAGCTATCTCGCGCCTTTGCCGCGCGCCGCAATCCGGCGATGATGCTTGACGCTGGCCGCTCCCCTGCCTTAGTCTTCCGGTGGATGATGACGCATCTCAAGCGAGCCGGTTCTTTAATGGCCGGCGTAAAATTTGCCTGCGTATGGGTTCTCTTTCTTTGCGCGTCTTTGCTCGGCTGCGGAACCGGCGGAATGTCCTTATCGTCCATCGGCGGTCGAAGCACGGCTACCGAGTCCGCGAAACTCAACGAGCTTTTCGAGGGCTTTTTTGAAGGCGAACTTGCGCTTTTTCCGACGTTCGCTACCGAGATCGGCGACCACCGCTACGACGACCAGCTGGAGATCGCCATCAGCGAAGAGCATATCGCCGCGCAGCGTCGCCTGTTTCAGCACGCGCTCAAACGCGCGATGGAAATTAAATTAGCCGAAATCGACTCCCGTGACCGTCTTTATCTCCAGGTTTTCACGCGCAACTTAAAGCTCGCTCTCGACGGCTTCGCCTTTAAGCAACATCTCATGCCGGTGCGTCAACTTGCCAGTCTCGCCGTCGAGTTTCCGTTGCTCGGGTCCGGCGCCGGTGCCCATCCGTTTCGAACCGTCGCCGACTACGAGAATTTTCTGCGACGCATCGAAGGATTCGAAACGTGGATCGACACGGCGATCGTCAATATGCGCCAAGGGATCGAGCTACAAATAGTCCAGCCTACGGTCGTGATCGAGAGAACTCTGCCGCAAATCCAAACGATGATCGTCAGTGATCCGAAGACCAGCTTATTCTATCAACCGATCGCCCGTATGCCGGATCAGTTCAGCGACGCCGATCGCGCTCGTTTGACGCGCGCCTACACCGACGCCATCGAAATGCGAATCGTGCCGGCCTATCGTCGTCTGCTGGCGTTCTTGCAGGACGAATACTTGAGTAGGAGCCGGCGCACGGTGGCATTTTCCGCGCTCCCTGACGGCACAGCTTGGTACGACTATCTGGTCAAAACTCAAACCACGACGGATTTAAAGCCCGACGAAATCTTTCAGTTGGGCATGACCGAGATCGCCCGCATCACGAAGGAAATGGAGCGCGTGCGCGAACAGCAAGGGTTTACCGGCAGCTTGTCTGAATTTTCGCGCACTCTTTCCGAGAACGCGCCCCGCGGCTATCAAAGCCGGATCGATCTTGTGCAAGGTTATGAGGCGATCGGCCGCGTGGTGGCGCCCGGACTTCCAAGGTTCTTCAGCCGCTTACCCAAAGCGCGGCTTGAAATCCGCACGATTGAAGAATTCCGCGAGAGATCCGCGCCGTCGCAATATTGGTCTGCCGCGCCGGACGGTTCCCGTCCGGGAATCTTTTACGTCAATGCGTCGGGCGTTGAGAACAATCCGCGGCGCGCCTCCGAACCGCTCTATCTACACGAGGCCGTGCCCGGCCATCACTTTCAGATTTCGTTGCAGCAGGAACGCGACGACCTGCCGCGTTTTCAACGTTTTGCCGATTATACCGCCTTCGTCGAAGGCTGGGCTCTCTACGCCGAAAGCCTCGGCGTGGAATTGGGACTTTACAAAGAGCCCTCGCAATATTTCAGCCGGCTCAACTCCGAGCTGTTTCGCGCCGCTCGTCTCGTCGTCGACGTCGGTTTGCATCGAAAAGGCTGGAGCCGCGAGCAGGCAATTAAATACTTGATGGACACCACCCTGAGCAGCGAGAGCAGCGCCGCTTCAGAGGTGGACCGGTATATCGCCGTGCCGGCACAGGCCCTCGGCTACAAAGTCGGCCAGCTCAAAATCGCCGCGACTCGATCCCAAGCGGAAGCGGCGCTTGGGCCAAAATTCGACATTCGTGCCTTTCACGACGAGTTGCTGCGCGACGGCGCGCTGCCACTCGACATTCTCGAAGCCAAGATGGACGCGTGGATCAAACGCATGGGGCACTGATGGACCAGCTCCGAGTTGAGGTAATATCCAGCTTCGGTTGATCGTGGAACTAGCCTCAGCAATTTGCTCCCGTGAGTGAATTCTCGGCGCCGGCGCGCTACAATGGTTTCCTTCGATATGCGCGCCCCGTTTTTCACAACCGGCAGTCAATTTCCGATCGTCAAAAGACGGCAACTCCCGCCGCCGCATAAAATGACCGGCAAGGAACGGCGCCGGATGAATCCGAATCACGGTTTGATTAAGCTCGCCGAACTCTACGTGGACCTGTTTATCTCGCGTTTCGTCTTTCCGCTTATGGGCCATATCTGGAGTCCTTATTGTTGGGTGCTGGAACGGCGCTTTTGCCTGGCCGAAGCCGAACTCGCCCCGATGGGATGGCCGAAAGAGCTGGTGCCCCTGCGCGTGCTACTGATCACCGATATCCACGGTGGAATTTTCTTAAAACCCCAGACGCTCTGGGGCATCGTCCGCAGTTTAATGCAAACCAAGCCCGACCTGGTCGTCATCTGCGGCGACCTGGTCACCGGCCACGTGAGCGAGGCCACTCCGTATCTCGAGGCCTTGGCCGGCCTCACGGACGCGCCGCTCGGCGCGTGGTTTTGTTTCGGCAATCACGACTACTTCGGCGGCGACCCGGCCGAGCTGCAGGACAATCTTGCTACCCGCGGCATCAAGACACTCAAGAACGACAGCGTTGTTCTCGCGCATCACGGCAATAGTTTTGTGCTGGGCGGCATCGACGACCGGGTCATGGGCAAGCCGGACTGGCAGCGATTGATTTCGCGCCACGGTCCGCCGCATCTTCTGATGGCGCATAACCCCGATCATTTCTACGATGCCGAAGCGCGCGGCGTGCCGCTCACACTTTCCGGCCATACGCATGGCGGGCAGATTCGTTTTCCCAACGGTCCGGCGATTATTCGTCAAAGCCGCTACTGTCTCGACGAAGGCGTGTACGCTTTCCGTTCATCGTTGCTCGTCGTCTCGCGCGGCTTGGGCAGTATCGTGTTGCCCTTCCGCTGGGGCGCCGAGCCCGAGGCTGTGTTGCTGGAAATCACCGCGCCGGATTGATCGCCGCAGCCATCGCGTTCACTTGGACTGTCGCGCGGGGCCCGCGACCTCCCCGCGGCGCGATCGCTCGACAAGATCAAAGAGCGTCTGGCGCGCCGCCTCCGTCACGATATTCGAAGTCGCGCCCATTTTTCTTGCCACTGCCGTGTAACTTTCAAGCGGCAAGGCGAAACCGCCTTGCGCTTTGCCCGTGAGTGCTTGGACATGATGGCTCCGCGATCCGGCGCCGCGAAAGCTGTGGCAGTAAACGCAACCGTTGCGAAAGGTCAAAGCTTGCTCGACATCTTGCGGCACGTCGCGAATCGCCTTTAACGGGTCGTCTTTAAATCTCCGAAAACTGTCTTCAGTCAAGCCGAAATGCCACGACTGCGCCGCCAACTCCAGGGGCGGTTCTTTGAGAAAATAAATAAAAGCGCCGAGCGGCATCGCCAGTGGCGGGGGCTGAGAGCCGGGCCGCCAAGAATACTCATGGTGCATCCGGAAAAAAGTACTCAAGCGGAAAAGATTTTTTTCGTCGTCGATGCCGATCACGATCGCCGGTTGGTAGCGCTCGATCTGCTCGCGGCGCCAAACCTGCCGCTCGCCGTGAATATTCGTTAGGACGATAAAATCGCCTGCGCCGATCCGCTCCCTCGGCGACGCATTGAGATAGGCAAAAAGATCGACGGCGTAGAACTGCTTGAGCGGCCAATGCAGCAACTCTTCCTTGCGATCGCGGTAAATAAATAAAAGCATCTGCGCGAAACGCTCATCGATTGGGTACGCGCGCACGAGGTTGGTGAATTTCCAGAATGGCAGTGTTGAATACGGTGGGTCGGTCCAGCGATGTTGGGCTTCAACCAAGTCGGCCAGTTGCTGTGGCAGCGCTTTAACGCCCATGAAACTGAGTATCAATCGTCGCACCGGATTATTTTCGTCGTCGAATTGGACGATGCTCAGATGATCCACGCTTTTAAACATCAGTTGCTGCACCGCCTTATTGCCCGCCGAACGCAAAGCATCGGCAAAGCGACGCGCGTCCGGGGGAAACCCAGTAAAGTCTTGAAAGGCGTTGAGGAGCAAAAAAGGCGGGGCGCCGGCATGGACGTAATGAACCGGCGAGGCTTTTTTGACAATATCCGGATCGTAGCCGAAAGTTCTTTCAGTTGCTTGCCTCTGGTTGTCCGACACGTTCCACGAGGGCGCCAGATCGTAAAGACCGCAGATCGAGATCACGCCCGCCAACGCCTTGGGCGACATTCCTTGCCGGTTAAGG
>VBKX01000022.1:7634-9459 GCA_005879435.1 Deltaproteobacteria bacterium | reverse complement strand
ACTAAATAGCCGACGGCTGCCGCGACATCTTCGGCCTGGGCCGGATGACGATTCGTCGGCGCCAAGCGATAGCGCACCAGCGCCACGGCAACACCATCGCGCACGAGATTCTCAGCGAGCGACGGACCGATACGGTAATCGTCGTCGGTAAGCAGCCAGAAACCGCCGTGAACGAATATCAACAGCGGTGGCTTGGTATCCACCTTGCCTGGCAAATAAAGATCGAGACTGCGCCGCCGATCGCCCTTCGCCGCGCCGGGATACGGAACATCCTTGATCACGGTCGCGCCGCGTCCGACGGCTGCGTTGGACGCGGCGCGCGAATGCTTCGGTAAGGGAACAAAAAAACAGCTGAAGAGAACGATCGCGACAATAAATAACCGGCGAGGCATAATCCGTTATCAGCAACCCTCTCACACCTTCACCCTCACCTCTGTGCCTCGTTTAGCGCATTCAGCGCGAAAAATTTCATGGATCTCCGGGTCCTGATCCCGGTATTCGATCTGCGTGCCGCCGGCGCGAATATCTTGATCGGTTTTCGACAGGTCTTCGACTTTATAAGTAAAGCCCCAAGGTTTGAGCGCCAGATAGCGCACCGGTTTATTGACCGGGTTGAAATGCTGATGGAACCAATTGGCCGGCGGCACGAATAAACTGCCCGGCCGCCAATCGATGCGAATGCGCGGCTGCCCTTCCTCCCACAGAAATGAATATCCTTCGCCCGAAAGAATCACGATATGCGCGCCGGGGCCGTGTCGGTGACCGCGCGGGTAAGTGCCCGATGGATACTGCTCGAGGTGAGCGCTCATCGTGTTGGCGGCGAGATGAAGCCGGATGCCCGTGGCGCCCTGTCCGCGCTGGCTGCGGTCGCGCAACTGAAAGTCCCTTATGTCGGGAATAAAATTGGACTCCCACGTGCGATAACTGACGATCTCCTTTCCCTTTCCGCTGTAGTAACCGTCTTCGCCGTCGAATCGGTTCACGAATGAATGCGAGTTACAAAAAATAAAATCGCTGTCGCGAAATCGATTGATCATCGGCGGCGCGTCGGTCAGCGCCAGAAACCGGGCGGTTGCATCACCTTGAGCATTGAAGTGTTGATGCCACGCGTTGAGCGGCGGCGAGAACAAACTACCCTCCTGCCATTCGAAGGTTTGCTTTTTTGTCCCGTCGTTCCAAACCGAGGTCGCGCCGCGGCCTTTGACAACATAGATCAACTGTTCAAACAGATAGCGCTGGGGTTTGCTCTCGCCTCTGGCCGGGATCTCGCAGACATACGCGCCGCAGGCGCGGCCCGAGCCGACCAAATTGACGAACGAACCGAGGACGCCCGTGCGCGCCCACGGCGTCACCGGAACGGCGCTCAAGTCTTCCACGCAGTGACCGCGCACGATCGGAATCTCCTCAAGCTCCTGCCAAAGATCATAGGGGGTCTTGTCCGAATACGCCGCGGCTCTTGCCAAATCCATCGTGAGTACTCCCTTCAGCGAAGTTTCTTGAACAACCCTTCGCGATCCCATTCTTCAATCACGCTTTAATCGTTGAATTGCTCCACGTTGATGTCGTCGATGACTTCAAAGCTACGCGAACCTACCAGCTGCACCGCCAGGCGCGCGCCGCCGCGATCGAGCCGCGGCGAGTATCAGCCTCGACAAAGACGTTAGACCCTCTCGCATTGACTGGCTCATCCCCTTTTTACCTTTATTGAATGCCCAGCTCTTTTTGCGCCTGCCTGAGATAACTCAGATCGAGGTATTTTTCCGGCGCCGGCAGCGGCCCTTTGATGATACCGTCCTGCGCCTGCACTTCGATGTTGACCTTCAAG
>VBKX01000022.1:1450-7618 GCA_005879435.1 Deltaproteobacteria bacterium | reverse complement strand
CGCCTGCAAACCGAACTCTTTGGTCAAAAATTCGGCCGCTTCGGCGGGACGTTCATAGATCCAACGCAAGGCCTGTATGTGGCTCTTGATAAATTTCACCACCGCCGGCCGGTTTTTTTCCGCCCACGACGGATTGATGTTGATGTTGTTGAATTGGTAGTTGGAGATCACTTCGGTGGTATCGCCCAAACGGGTGAAACCTTTGTCGATCGCAAAATCGGCGAACGGAATTCCCAGGACAGCACCGGCAATCGCGTTGCTTTCCAACGCGCTCAGGCGCGCGGGCGTGCCGCCGGCGATGATCGACAGCGCAAAATCCCGCGGGTGAATAAGCCCCTTGCTCTTGAGATAGGTGAGCAAGATCGAAGTAGCGCCGCCGGTCAGACTGGCGACCCCAAGCCGTTGGCCTTTGAGATCTTCGAGCTTCTTGACGTTCTTGGCGCCGATCAACAGATAGGGTGCCGAATTGCTCGATCCCGCAGCAACTTTCAGGTTGCCGTTAGTTCTTTCGTTCCAAATGCTGATGTTATCGGCGTTGATATTGGCAAAGTGAAGCTCGCCGGCGACCAGCGCCTGTAACTGAACGTCGGCGCGGCCGATGCTTACCAGATCGACCTGAATACCTTCCTTAGCGTAGAAACCCCTTTTCTGCGCGATAAAGAACGGCAGGTAGTTGAGATCCTTGGACACGTAACCGGCTTTGACAGTTTGCGCACCGATTCGGCCGCCAAAGAGCAGAGTGGATAAGAAAATCAGTATGATCATCAACACTTTCTTCATCGCTTCTCTCTCCCAATATTCGATGGGTGACAATACCTCGTAGATTCGCTGTGAACAATCAATCGGGTTTTTACCGAAAGCGGATTGTCTCGATCGCTTTCAACCACAACGGCTAGGCTGACTTCTCCGCGCCGCGCAGCGCCGAAGTAAAGATCCCCAGGACGCAGATCAATATCGCCGCCATAAAAGTGGTATTGAGCGCGGCAACAAAGCCGGCTGGATTTTCAGCCGTTAATGTCGCGGCTTTGATCCCAGTGTGAAATTCGAAGGCCAGCGACATGGATAAACCGCCGAGCGCCACGCCCAAAACATTACCGAACCCGAATGTCACATGATTCATCGCCGAAGCGAACCCGCGGTGTTCTTTCGGCATCATGCTGATCATAGCCGTCGAGTTAGCGGGATTGAATATCCCGTTCGTGATCGCGCCGACGACGATCAGCATCGCTGGCAGCAGCCAGTGGGAATCCGTCCGCAGCATCCCACCCGCCACCAGAGAGATAATCATGAACACGACGCCGACGGTCGCCGGAATACGCGGTCCCAGCCGGTCGGTCATAAAGCCGCTCACCGGCGCCAGTGCCACCGTCAAGATCGACGGCGCCATAAAAAGTATGCCGACCTGTGTCGGCGTAAGACGCAAAATATCCTGCAAATAAAACGGCATCAGAAAACCCGTGAGCGCATAGCAGATCGAGACCACCAACAAGCTCACAACGCTGAAGCTGAAGCGGCGGATTTTGAACAATTCCAGATTGACAAACGGACTTCGCGCGCGCGACTCGTGCGCGAGAAAGGCCGCCAGACTGGCAATAAAGACCGCGAAAAGAAAGAACTTCGTCGAGCTACCAATTAGCTGATGAGTGCGTCGGTCGAAGATAAACACCAGCGTCGTCGTGATCGCGAACAGCAGCGCCGCGCCGAGATAATCGATTGAGCCTATGGCATGCTGCGGCGCAACTTGACGACGCTTCATGTTCATCAACGCCAGCAACATCCCGCCGAAACCGATCGGCGCGAGCAAGAAAAAACTCCAGCGCCAGCTGAAATAGTCGATCATCAAGCCGCCAATACTCGGTCCGAGAATAAAACCGGTGTGATGCGCGGTCGTCATGTAACCCTGCGCCCGGCCGGCGAGATCCTCGGTGACGGACTCCGACGCCAGCGCGCGGCTTGAGGACTGCAACATCGCGCCGCCGACACCTTGCACGAAGCGCGCAGCGATGAGTTGCAGCACCGTCTGGGAAAAGCCACAGAGTAGCGAGCTCACTGCAAACACGAGAAAACCCAAGGCAAACATCTTCTCACGCCCCCACAAGTCGGAAATCCGGCCGAAGATCACCGAGAGGCCGATGTTCGAAAGCTGATACGACAAGAGCGCCCAAGAGACACCGAGCAGATCGGTGCCCAGACTTTGCGCCACCGTCGGCATTGAAATTCGAGTCGCGGTGCCGGAAAAAAATGTTCCGAGAAGCGCAGTGGCGAGCAGCAAATAATTGACGCGTGAATCCACGTGGGTGCGAATCGTCGTTGAAAACTTTCCGGATTAATAGCGCCGAACGCGCCGCGCGGCAAACGGATACGGGAAGAATTGCGGATGCATTCGCCGCGGAGATCTCCAAAGTTGTGAGATGCGAGCGTAGCATTTGTCGGATAGTTGAGAGCAACGAAAGCGAACTTATTGCTAGAAAACGCCCTGTAGAAAATCCCGCACCTCGCGCGTCCACTCCAAGGGTCTAGCTTCGACGATAGGCACATGCGGCACGCCGGCGAAGGAAACGAATCGTGCGTTTCGTTCCATCGCTGCCGCAATCGCACGGGCTTGGTCCAGCGTCGCGCGTTCATCCTTCTCGCCGTGCAAGATCAGCGTCGGGCAATTCACCGAGCGCGCGTAGTCGGCTGGATTGTGCAAGAACAAGTTGGAACGGGTTTGCACGCTTCCCCAAAAAATCAGCAGCTCAGCAAACGGCGACACCGGAAGGCCCATCGTACGGAATCGACTCTTGCCGGCGTTCAGCAAGCTATCGAACGTCGCCTCAACAATAACGGCATCGGGGTTGATCTTCTCTGTCCCAATAGCGCGAAGCACGGCTGCCCCGCCCATGGAAATCCCGTAGAGCACCAGTTTGCGATTCGGCCACGTCCGCCGGACGTAATCGACAGCCGCTGCGACATCGCTCGCCTCTTTCACGCCGATGGTCGTTCCAGTACCTGAAGATCCCCCGGAACCGTAGAAATCCACCAACAACGTAGGGAAACCCAACTCGTGGAAAATTTGCGCCGCCGACAATAACGAGGCCTTGCTCGCAGCGTAACCGTGAAAAAGTGCGATCAGCAGCGCCGCCTTTCCAGGTATGTACCACGCCTCCAACGGCGTAGCGTTTGGACTAGCGAAGTGATGTGTCTCATATGCAAGATTTAGATCAGCGGGTGTACGCCGATTCTGCGGCCGCGGGATATTCACGCCTGACAACAAGATGGTGATTTTATCGAAAACGCTCAACCGCTCCGGGCGCGCCGTGCGCTCGCCGCTCTCAGCAAAATGCGTCATCGCCCAAACCTGCATGAAAGCGACCCCGTTCACGCCGATGAAAGCGCCGAGCAGCACGGCGGAAAGAAGTTTGACCAAACGGCGCAGGTAACGCATCGCAAGACTCATTTTTGCGGCCACTCGCCTCTGACTGCCATGTCATCACGGGACAGACTTCAATTGTGCAAATGCCGCATTCAGCTGCTTGGACGCGTCGTCCAACTTTCTGCGCGTGCTATCCAACCATTCCCGATCATTTTTCAAACTTGTTCTCTGGGCCGCGAGCATGCGCGCGACTTCCGCCGGCTGCGGCCCGCCAATCACACGAGCCGATTGAACCATGTTCTCGGCAGTCAGCGATTTGCGAAACTGAGCTTCGCTGAGCGGCAACTGCGCGTTGGTCATTTTGAAAGATTTCGCCGCGTCGGTGTAAATTCGTTTCGCCTGATCGTAAGGAATATCGATCGGCCTGAGATTATTCCCGCGCCCGTAATTGACCAGTTCCGACGCGAAGTGATGGCCGACGCGAAACGGCACGTCGGCGTCACGCTGCAAAACATCCGCAAGTTCCGTGGTCGTCGAATAGTCGGCATTGACTTCGTCGAGAGCGCGCCGCGCATTGAAGTTGAGCTGCTTCACGACGGCGGTCAGATTGTTCAGCATGCGCGCCATGCGGTTGAGCGCCTCCACTGGTTCGCTGCCTTTATAATCGCTCAGACCATGCGGCACGTTGTGCGCTTTGAAAAAATACGTCGTGCTCACGCCCAAAACCTCGCTCGCCACCACGCGCACGTTATGCAGTGCATTGGGATTGCGCTTCTGCGGCATGATGCTGCTGGTGCCGGTCAGCTCGCCTTCTTCGAGTGTCAGCCATGGCGTCGTCATACGGTATTGCGCTTCGATGTCGGAAATAAGAGTTCCGATGGTCAACGCTGCCGCGCTCGCGACACTCACCAGCTCGACGCCGGTGTCGATGGGCGAAATCTGGTTCGCATCGAGGGAATTCTCCACGATCCCATCGAAACCTAGCAATTCGGCAAGCCGGGCGCGATTGACGGGAAACCTCGAAGTCCCCAACGCCGCCGAGCCGAGCGGCGACTTGTTCACGTTCGCATAAGCGCGGCGCAGCCGCTCGGTGTTGCGTTCCAGCCCTTCCACGTAGGCGAGAATGTAATGACCAAAGGAAATCGGCTGCGCCTGCACGCCGACAGTGTAAGCGGGCACGATCGCGTCGGGATACTTCGCCGCAAAATCCAGCAGCGCCGCGCGCGTGTGGTTGAGCGCCTCGAACGTGGTCAAAACTTGCGCGCGCTGGAACAGTCGGTTACGAGTCGCTCCAATGTCCTGCCGGCTGCGCCCGGAATGCATCCGCGTCACGTCCGGCCCGCCCGCCGCGATCAACAATTTTTCAAGCTCGAGATAATCCCCCGGCCGCTTCGCGCCGGCTTTCTCCCCATCAGCGATGACCTGAGAAACTGACTCCGCAATCACCTTGCCAAGCGTTTTCGGCACGATGCCTTGCTCCACCACCATCACCGACGACGCCTTGTTAAGCTCTCCCAGATAGTAAAACTCGTCGCGTCTATCTTGCGCGGAGACGCGAGATACAAGACATCCGGACATCAATACTAACCCGATCAAGCATCTGATGAGCATCATATTCCCTCCCAGTAGATTTTTAGCGCACACTGAGTGACAAAGTGCGCTCGAGTTTTGGTTACGTACGGCAAGAAGGATCGCTGACGCAAATAAATGGCACGCGTAAATGCGGCGCAGCGGACAGTTCCAGCAGGATCGGTGTCGAATTCACGCGCAAACCATAGGATGGGTTGAGCGAGGCGATGCTCATGTTACGACTCGTCGGGTCTGATCAAGTGCTCGTGCCCGTGTTCCGTTACCGCGCAGGTGTATTCGACTTGAACCGTGCCCCAGCCGGCTTCATGGTTCGACGCTTCCAGGTTCACTGTCATGCCGGGTTCCATGGGAATATTGGTCGTGCTCGGCAGGAACGGATCGTCGACGTCTTCCGCCGGGCCGATCAGAAAAGGAAACTCACGCGCTTCCAAACCAATCGTATGGCCGAGGAAAAAATTCGAATAATTCGGCAGGCCGTTGGCGCGCACGCCCGCGATCATGGTCTCGTACAGTTCTTGCGGCTGCACGCCGGGCTTGAGCGCATCAACTGACTTCAGCACACCGGCCTGGATCGCGTCGTAACGTTTGCGATGCTCCGCCGTTGGCTCGGCGCCGACGCAGCCGGATTTGCACACGTCGGCGTGATAGCCGTTGATCGAACAGCCCATGTCGACACGGAAGATATCGCCCTTATGCAAGACGTTGTCCTTGCTCGCCGGGAAATTGCCGCCGCGCGTGACCGCCATATGCATCCAGTATACTTGCCCGCCGGCTTTGGCGATTTCGCCTTTGTAGATGCTCGCCAGCTCGTTTTCCGTCACTCTGGGCCGGCACGCCCGCAGCATCGCGTTGATCGCCTGTTCGTTGACCTCGGCTGATTCTCTAAGGCGCTGAATTTCCGCCGGCGTCTTGATCATGCGCACGTAGCGAAAAAACATCGAAGCCGGTGAAAGCGTCGCATCCGGCAGATAGGAACCGATCTTATTGTAGTTGGTTATAGGAATACCGAAGTGATCCATGCCGATCCGTCCTCGACCCATTCCTTTGTCTATGATTAATTGCGCCAGAGCTTTTTCCGGTGTCGCGCCTTTGGGCTCCCTAGCGGCGAGCTCTACTGTGCGCTTTTCGACCGCGGACAGCTTCGACATGTCCGCGACATGCTGTTTCCTCGGCCGGCCGTAAATATATTTTTCCTGAACCCAAACATCGTCGAGCGACGCGTA
>VBKX01000022.1:0-1393 GCA_005879435.1 Deltaproteobacteria bacterium | reverse complement strand
TAGGTAATAGACATTTTCCGGAGTTGCGGCTACCACTCCGGCGAGATCAAATTTGTCCATGAGAGCGATTAGTCTGTCTTTGTTGTACAACATGGGAAAAAACCTCCCGCTAAAATTCTGAGTTGGAGTGATGGAACGCTGGAGTGCTGGAGTGTCGGGTTGGCGAGCGCTCTACCCATTACTCCATTACTCCAATCTTCTACACTCCGCTCTCCGACCTCCACGGCCTCGGCTCCAGCGGTTTCACCGCGATCTCCAACACCGATGGCCCCTTGTGCGCTAAGGCGCGAGCTAACGCCGGTTTCAGTTCCGCTGGTTTCGAAACGCGCTCGCCGAAAGCGCCGAGCGCCCGCGCGACTCCGGCGTAATCGCCGCGCAGCGAGATGCCGATCTCGTGTCCTTTGAAGCGCTCGTGCAGCGTTTCGCGGCTCGCGCCGAGACTTTCATTGTTTAAAATTACCGTGAGGGTGCGGATGTCGTTGCGCGCCGCCGTCTCGATTTCCATTCCCGTCATCCCGAACGAGCCGTCGCCGGTGAAATTCACGACCGTCTTGTCGGGATTCCCCAACTTTGCCCCCATCGCCGCCGGCGTCGACCAGCCCATGGCACTGGTTCCGCCTAAGCCGATGAAGCCGAGCGGGTTCAACGCCTCGTAATGATGCGAAACATACGCGCGCGTCACGCCGGCATCGTGTAGCAAGATCGTATTCCTACTATCGAGCTGATGCGTGATATCCCAACAGGCGCGGTAGGGATTTATCGGAACCTCGTCGGACGTCAGGCGCGGATTCCACGACTCCAACCATTTTTCCTTGAGCTCTTTGATCGCCGCTGCCAGGTCGGATGCCATCCCTTTCCGGTAAGCTCCCAACTTTTCTGCTCCGCGCTGCAGCAGCGCCCGCAAAAAAAGTTGAATATCGGAAAGAATCACAAGATCCGCCGGATAGTTTTTGTGCAGTTCGGCGGGATCGATGTCGACTTGAACCAATTTCGCATGCGCCGGCTTGGGCAACCAGCTCGACGTCGCGTGCTGGCGAAAGGCACAACCCAATGCGATCACGAGATCAGCCTCCTCGGCGAATTTGCGCGACTGGCCCGTGCTGTAGACCGCGCGCGGATAACCGCCGAGACCGAGGCACAACGGATGATCTTCCGGCATCGCGCCTTTCGCCGGCAGCGTCGCCATGACCGGCAGCGCGTAGGTTTCCGCCAATTTCACGAGGTCGTCGGTCGCCCGCGACCAAAGCGCCCCGCGTCCAACGTAGATCAGCGGCCGCTTCGCCGACTGGAGCAGCTCGATGAGCTTGTCGACGTCATCGGGATCCGGACCATAACGCACGCGCCGCGTCTTGTGATAGGGCGGGATCTCCGCCTGCGCCATGCTGATATCTTG
>VBKX01000212.1:13646-19047 GCA_005879435.1 Deltaproteobacteria bacterium | reverse complement strand
TTGCGCAGGTCGCGGCGACGCGGAATTTTGACACCGTCGTCATCGACGTGTCGCCGCAGATTGTCGGCAAAGGCATGGAGCGTATTCGCGACAGCCTCAAACTCTTGGTGGGGAGTTATCGGAAATCCAGCGGCAAAACAGGCATTGCGCCTGATGAAGAGGAAAAGATCATGGCACGTATCGAGCCGTCGATGGATCGCCGCGATCTTCTGGCTTGCGATATCCTCATGGAAGCAGTTATCGAAGACGAGCCGGCTAAGAAGCAGCTGATATCATCGCTGGCGGAGATCGGATACGACAAGTTGCTCGTTTCCAACACCTCTTCGATTTCTATCACGCGGCTTGCGAGCGTATATACAACGCCGGAGAAATTCATCGGCATGCATTTCATGAATCCCGTGCCCGTTCAGCCCGGCTGCGAGTTGATCCGTGGTTTTCTGACATCCGACGAAACCTTTCAGACGGTCACCGAATTCTGTCGAGAACTCGGCAAGGAGCCAATCCGAGCCGAAGACAAAGCGGGATTTGGCATCAATCGTATGTTCATACCGTTCTTGAATGAGTCCGTGAAAGTCATCGAGGAAGGCATCATGAGCTGCGAGGACGCCGACAAGACTACGATTTGCCTTGGCCACAAGATGGGTCCGATCACCACGCTGGATTATGTCGGTCTCGACACTACGCTGGCGATCGCGCAGGTTCTCGAAAGAGAACTCGGCCCTGCCTACAAACCGGCAGACTTATTGTCCAAGCTCGTCGCTGCCGGATTCTACGGCATTAAAAATGGCCGGGGTTTCTACTTGTGGTTATCTGCGGAAGTGAATGGTCTTCAAACGCATTCGGCAGCATTACCCCGCCGACCGTCCTATCGTGTTCCTTGCTATCTGATCCGGTGTCGCGCGGTTTCGTCTCGATGCTTTTTCAGATAAGGGGCGAACGGCGTCCCTCCGGTGCCTACGTGGGCCGGATTGTGATCCTCAGCCCGGTTCTGTTTGACGATGTAGTTATGCGCATACTCTAGATGCGTCGAGCGAAAACGCTCAACGCCGTCGACGGCGGCGTTGTAGTGTTCTCGCAGAGCCGGATGTTTTTTGTGGCGCTGTATCACATAGCCGCGCACCGAGGGTCCCGCTTCCACCGCTGCAATAAAGGACCGATGTTTGGGCGGCATGTAAGTCCGCATCTCCATAAGATAGGTATGCAGCATGTCCTTCTCGTGCGTGATTCCCAACGCCGCGTCGAGTGACGGAACAATCGAGCTCTGCGCGCCGGTTTCACCACGAAAGCTTTGCGGTTTGCCGCAATATTCCGCCACGCCTTCGTAGATCATTCCCGCCGGGAGACTCGGATTATTGGCCCAACCGTGGATGTAAGGCCTTACTCGGTTGAAATAAATGTACGGATCGCAGCGTTCGGGCATGCGCAGGAGAGTCTCGTGCATGTCTGCGAGCGTGCGCGCAACGTTTGTCAGTTGTTGCGCGACGATTTCCGGCCGATCGTCGGCGACGGCTCGTTGCGCGGCGAGAATGGCGGCGAGCGCAAGCGCTGCCTTGGCTTCGATCGCTACGTGAATGAGCACAAACCACTCTTCATCTTGACCGCCGAGGAAATTTTGCTGCATACAAATATTGCCCAACTCAATCGGGCAGTCAAGATCAAGTCTTCGCCAGTTGTCCAATACATAGGAGGCGTAGGATAGCACCGGCGGGCGGCCGAGAAGGCGTGCAATTTGAGTCCAAGGGCCGGCTAGACACGCCGGCAGTGAATTTATAGCTTCCTTATCGCCCCACACATAGGCGTGTCCCAGGAAAGACAAAATCACCATCGCCCTTCTTTGTTCACGCTCGTCGAGTAGTCGCGACGCGTCCAGGATCGGCAGCTGGTCGATGAAAGTTCGAACTTTCCCGCTAACGAGAAACTTGGGCAGACCCTGGGCCGCAGTTTCCCAGGCTTCGAATTCTTCCGGCAAATGCTCCAATGGATCCGGTGACGGCAAAAACCCGCGCTCAGGATGAATGCCATAATCTTCCAACCTCGCCAAAATCGGATTTTGCTTCTTGTGCACCGCTTTTTTCATTTCGTCCTTAGTCTTACCGACTCAAAGCCGTCATTATCGTCGATAAGATCCTCGAGGTTTTCAATGCCGACCGACAATCGAATGAGCCTATCCTCAAGTCCAGCTTTTTTGCGCTCATTTTTGGGGATCGACGCGTGTGTCATAACGGCTGGTAACTCGACGAGAGACTCCACGCCGCCGAGGCTCTCGGCGATCTTAAAGATCCACAAGCGAGACAAAACACGCGGCGCCGCGGTAAGTCCGCCTTTGACCTCGAAAGATACCATGCCGCTGAAACCATCCATCTGGGAGGCGGCAATGTCGTGTCCCGGATGGTCGGGAAGACCGGGATAGTAAACGCATCGTACCGCGGGTGCTGTTTTAGGGAGATCGCTATGCGGATGGCGTTTTTTTCGTGCTCGCGCATGCGTAAGGCCAACGTCTTGAGGCCGCGCAAGGTCAGGAAGCAATCGAAAGGAGAAGGCGTCGCGCCGGCGGCGTTCTGCAAATATTTGAGACTCTCGTACAACGCTCGGTCATTTTTCCTCTGATCATAAATAATCCGGGCTAGAATCCGAGTCTTCTCGCCAGGTCTTCCACTTCACTATAGGGATCAACCCGACGCTCAGCGATCCGTTGGACACGTTCATCGAGTAAATGATCGTCGATTCGTTGGGTTA
The DNA here is from genome assembly GCA_005879435.1 of Deltaproteobacteria bacterium. Lineage (GTDB taxonomy): Bacteria > Desulfobacterota > Binatia > UBA9968 > UBA9968 > DP-20. Next base: position 16,311 of record VBKX01000212.1, on the reverse strand, counting down.
GCTGGATCACTAATCTCTGGCGCAGCAAAGCCAGCAACTCCTCGCGGCATAGGCTGAGCCGCTTCCTGTGATGGTCACCGTTGCGGAGATTTTTGAGCCGATACTTTTCGATGTCATCAACGAGTCGCCGCACGCCGTCATGGTTGATCGCTGAGGTGAGGAGAATATCGAAGTCGCTGAAAATGGCTTTGAGTTGTTGAACCGTCACATCGGCGCCGGGAAGGTCGGCTTTGTTCACCACAAGAATGTCGGCGATCTCCGCGAGGCCGGCTTTCATCCCCTGAACTTCATCGCCCATTTCAGGTATCAGCACGACCACAACCAAGTCGGCCAGTCCGGCGATCTCGAGTTCATCTTGACCGACGCCGATGGTTTCGACAAAAATTACATCCTTGCCGGCGGCATCTAGCAGGTGGATGGCATCCCGTATCGAGGCCGACACGCCGCCCTTGGCTCCACGCGTGGCAAAGCTGCGGATAAAGACTCCGGCGTCGGCGAAGTGCGCGCGCATGCGCACCCGGTCGCCTAAAAGAGCGCCGTTCGAAAAGGCGCTGCTCGGGTCCACGGCGAGAATCCCGACGGTTTTTTGACGCCCGCGGTATTCCGCGGTCATACGATCAATCAAGCTGCTCTTTCCCGTACCGGCGGCGCCGGTTACGCCGATCACATGCGCCCGGCCGGTTTTCGGGTAGACAGCTTTCAGAACGGTTCTTGCCCTCGGATCATCGTCGTCGATCAACGTCATGAGCGACGCAAGCGCACGCACGTCACCTTTGAGAACTCGCTTTGTAAGATTCGTCGACATCGCCGATTCGTGAATTCACGAGTCAGAAGCCGATATCGGAAATGGAAGCTCCGGGTGGCGCGTGATCGAGCCGCTGACTTGTGAGTTCGGGCATCTGAGTTCGCCTCCAAATGTTATTTTGCCGCCAGTATCTCTTTCGCAATGATCATTCTTTGGACCTCAGACGTTCCCTCGCCGATCTCGCAGAGCTTGGCATCACGAAAATATCGCTCCACAGGGTAGTCTTTGAGATAGCCGTAGCCACCGTGAATCTGGATTGCCTTGGTGGTGGCGCGCATGGCGGCTTCCGCGGCATAGAGTTTGGCCTCGGAAGCAGCCTGGGAAAAAGGCTGGCCGGCATCCTTCAAGCGCGCCGCGCGTTGGACCAATAAACGAGCGGCATCGATCTCGGTTGCCATGTCTGCGAGCATCCACTGGATCGCTTCGAATTCGGCGATGAATTTGCCGAACTGCTTTCTTTCCTCGGCGTATTTGAGCGCTTCTTCGAATGCACCGCGGGCGATGCCGACCGCCATAGCGCCGATGCCGACGCGTCCGCCTTGAAGAATCCGCGACAGGTTGTCGAAGGCCTCATTGAGAGCGCCGAGCAGGTTATCTTTGGGTACGCGCGCGGCTTCCATGCGCAGGGCGGCCGTATCTGAGGCGCGTACCCCCAACTTATTCTCCACCTTGCAGACGTTCAGTCCCGGCGTCTCACGCTCGACGATGAATGCCGAAATCCCGCGCTTGCCTTGGGACCGGTCCGTAGAGGCCATAATCACGTAGACGCCCGCGGTGGAGCCCTCTGGTTTTGAGGGCCGCGGCATCCGAGCCAGAACTGGGCTCCGTGAGCGCCCAAGCGCCGAGTTTCTTCCCGCTCGCCAGAAAGGGCAGATATTTTTGCTTTTGCGTTTCGCTTCCAAAGCTAAGGATATGACCTGCGCAAAGAGAATTGTGAGAAGCGACGATCAGCGCCAGCGCGCCATCGAATCGAGCAACCTCTTCGATAATGATCGTGGCGCCAAGCGCATCGAGTCCCGCGCCGCCGTACTCCTGGGGGATGTTGATGCCGAAAAGCCCCAGGTCCGCCATCCGAGGAATGAGGTCGCTCGGAAACCGCGCCGCCTCGTCCCGAGCTGAAGCGCCGGGGGCGATTTCCCGCTCTGCGAATTCACGGATGGTCTGCCGGAGAAGTGTTTGCTCCTCTGATAGATCAAAATTCATACGGCTTTGCTCTTTTCACTCTATGTGCTCTTGGGTTTGTTCCTTCTCTTCCTTAATAGGGTGGGCGGGGGAGAGGAAGCCAGGGACCGCCGCCTGTCGCCTCGCGCCTTCCGCGTCTCAACCCCGATGGATTTCACGAATCTGACGATCTCTTCGAGCGGCGCGCCCGGCGTGAATATCTTTTTCACGCCCATTCGTTGGAGCTTGCCAATGTCTTCTCCCGGAACGATGCCGCCGCCAAAAACCACTATATCGTTTGCGTTGTTTGCTTTGAGGAGTTTGATCACCTCGCCGAACAAAGTCAGGTGGGCGGCAGAGTGGATGGAAAGCCCGATCGCGTCCGCGTCTTCCTGCAGCGCCGAGGCGGCTATCTCCGCAGGCGTGTTGTGAATGCCGAGATAGATGACCTCAATGCCAGCGTCACGCAGTGCTCTTGCGACAATCTTGACGCCCCGGTCGTGGCCGTCAAGACCGACTTTTGCCACCAGCACCCGAAGTTTTTTACTCAGCTGAGATGCCGATTCCTGTGCAGGCGTCATAGGTCACTTCGATTGGGGCGATGGAGTAATGGGCGTGTGCGAAATTTCTTCAGATCAGCGCCGCTTCTCGATAGCCTCCATACACCCGTCGGAACACTTCGCAGATTTCGCCCACAGT
>VBKX01000212.1:0-13632 GCA_005879435.1 Deltaproteobacteria bacterium | reverse complement strand
GCCGCTTGCCTCGGCAACGCCGCCAAGCCGGTTAAGCGCCAAGCCGACTTTCTTGGCGCTACGGCTTTTCTTTCTTTGGCGAAGTCTTAGGACCTGTTTTTTCTCGACTGCGTCCTTAACTTTGAGAATTGACACGCGACTCCTTTCTGGTTCCACGAAACTGTTGACCCCGACGATGATTCGTTCCCGTGCATCCACTTCTTTTTGATACGAGACGGCGGCGCGGTGGATTTCGCCCTGCGGAAAGCCGCGTTCGATGGCCGGAACCATCCCTCTCATGGCGTCGAGTTTGTCGAAGTAACTCTTTGCCTCGCTCTCCATCTTGTCGGTCAGCCATTCTACATAGTAGGAACCGCCCAACGGGTCCGCGGTATCGGTGACGCCTGATTCGTGGGCGATGATCTGCTGGGTTCGCAGAGCGATCTTCACTGCATCTTCGGAAGGAAGTGCAAGCGTTTCGTCCAGAGAATTGGTGTGCAATGATTGGGTTCCCCCAAGAACGGCGGCCAGAGCCTGAAGCGTCACCCTCACGACGTTGTTGTAAGGCTGCTGCGCCGTTAGCGCGCAGCCGGCGGTTTGGGTATGAAAGCGAAGGGCTAGGGAGTCAGGATTTGCTGGATGGAATCGTTTTTTGATCTCGTGTGCCCACAGGCGCCGGGCCGCGCGAAATTTGGCGATTTCCTCGAAGAAATCGTTGTGGGCATTAAAGAAAAAAGAGAACCGAGGGACGAAATCGTCGACCTTGAGTCCCGCATCGAGTGCTGACTTCACGTAGGTCAAACCGTCATATAGAGTGAAAGCCAATTCTTGAACGGCCGTGGAGCCAGCCTCGCGGATATGGTAGCCGCTGATGCTCAGCGGATGATATCGAGGCGCCGATTCGACGCAGAAACCAATGATGTCGTTGATCATCTTGAGTGAGGGTGCCGGCGGACAGATCCATTCCTTCTGCGCGATATACTCTTTCAGGATATCGTTTTGCAGCGTTCCTTGGAGATCGCGAAATTTGACTCCCTGGCGTTCGGCAACCACCAGGTACATGGCGAAGAGAACGATCGCGGGTCCGTTGATCGTCATCGAAACACTCACATTATCCAGCGGAATGCCGCGAAAAAGAACCTCCATGTCGGTGACGGAATCCACCGCGACGCCGCAGCGTCCGACTTCGCCTCTCGATCTCGGATCGTCGGAGTCGTAGCCCATGAGCGTCGGCATGTCGAAGGCCACTGACAAGCCCATGTTCCCTTGTTGGAGCAAGTAGTGGTAGCGCCGATTGCTCTCCTCGGCTGAGCCAAAGCCGGCGAACTGGCGCATGGTCCAGAGCCGTCCCCGGTACATGGTCGAATAAATACCGCGGGTAAAGGGAAATACGCCGGGTACGCCGAGGTCACGAGCCGCATCGAAAGCTCTTATGTCCTCGGCGCCGTAGCATCGTTGGATCTCGATGCCGGACAGATTCTTGCGGCTCTTTTCAGGGGAGTTCATCCGCGACCTCCTCGGCCCGAATCAGCTTGCGCGCGATGACCAGGCGCTGTATTTCTGATGTGCCTTCATAGAGAGTCGTAATCCGAGCGTCGCGGAAAAAACGTTCGACGGCGAATTCTTTGGTGTAACCATAGCCGCCGTGAATCTGCAGTGCCTTGTAAGCAATTCGATTACAGGCCTCGGCGGCGAATAGCTTGGCCATGGCCGCTTCTTTCGTGAAGTTTTTTCCTTCCTGCGCCAACCATGCCGCGCGATAGGTCATGAGGCGAGCGGCGTCAGTCTCCGTCGCCATATCCGCGAGCATCCACTGAATGGCTTGAAAGTTGGCGATCGCCTGACCAAACTGTTCGCGCTCTTTGGCATAGGCAAGGGCCTCTTCGAGGCAGCCTTGCGCAATGCCGAGCGCCTGGGCGGCGATACCGATGCGGCCGCCGTCTAAAGTCGCCAGCGCGATCCGAAATCCGTCTCCCTCTCCACCCAATAGGTTCTCCAGCGGAACGCGGCAATTGTCGAGATGAATACTGGCCGTATCCGACGCCCGCAGGCCGAGTTTGTCTTCTAGCTTGCCCACGACGAATCCGGGCGTGTTCGTTTCCACCAGAAAAGCCGAAATACCTTTTTTTTCTCTCGCGGGGTTGGTTACCGCATATACGATGGCGAGGTTTGCGTGGCTGCCATTGGTGGTGAATATTTTGCTGCCATTCAACAGATATTCACTGCCGACCCGTTTGGCCTGGGTCTGAATGGAGCCCGCGTCTGAACCCGCACCGGGCTCGGTTAAGGCATAGCATCCCAGCATTTCGCCGGTGGCTAACGAAGCCAGGTACTTTTTCTTCTGCGCCGCGCTGCCGAAGCGAGCAATAGGCGCGCAGACAAGCGAGTTTTGCACGCTCATGATCACTGACAGCGAAGCCCAGCCCTTGGAGATCTCCTCCATCGCGACGACGTATGAAACGAGATCCGCACCGGAGCCGCCGAATTCCTGTGGGATACAGATTCCCATGAATCCTATTTCGCCGAGACGCCGGACCAGCTCGCTCGGATAGACAGCGTCGCGGTCCAGCCGGTGGGCACGCGGCTTAAGCTCTTTCGTCACAAAAGTCGCCGCAGTCTCCTTGATAAGGCGCTGTTCTTCGGTGAGGTCGAAGTCCATAGTCAGTAAACTCTTTCAATCATCATCGCCACTGCTTCTCCGCCGCCGATGCAAAGGCTGGCGACACCTCTGCGTAAATTCAGATCCTCCAATGCGTGAATCAGTGTCGTGAGTATTCTCGCGCCGCTGGCGCCGATGGGATGGCCGAGAGCTACCGCGCCGCCTCTGACGTTGACCTTGTTGGGATCTAGGTCCAATTCCCGGTTGACGGCGATGGAGGAAACCGCGAACGCCTCATTGATTTCAAAAAGGTCGATGTCAGATAGATCACGACGGCAATTTTTAAGCAGGCCGAAGATCGCTTGCGTCGGAGCCGTGGTAAACATGGCAGGTTCCGTAGCGAACGAGCTGTAGCCAATGATGCGCGCCAGAGGCCTGAGCCCGAGAGTTCCTGCTTTCTCTTCGAGCATCACCACTAGCGCGGCGGCGCCGTCGCTAATGGAGGAAGCGTTGCCGGCAGTGACCCGCCCTTGTCGTTTGAACGCCGGATTGAGTTTGGGTATTTTTTCCAGGCGCAGCCGTTTCGGCTCCTCGTCTTCCTCGACCAGTTGCTCGCCTCCTTTCTCTTGTGGAATGGCGATAGTCATGCTCTCGCGTTTGAAGTCGCCGCGCTTTTGAGCTTCCAGCGCGCGGCGGTAGCTGGTGGCGGCGAACTGATCTTGCTCTTCTCTGGAGATGTTTAATTCTTCACCGCAGAGCTCTGCCGCCTCGCCCATATGAAACTGATGATAGACATCCCACAGCCCATCGCGGATCATGCTGTCCACTAGCTCGCCATGACCCAAGCGGTAGCCGGCTCGTGCTTTCGTTAATAAATAGGGCGCATTGCTCATGCTCTCCATGCCGCCGGCGACGATTACATCGGCATCACCCGCGACGATGGCCTGGTTGGCGAGCATCACCGCCTTTAGACCTGAACCACAGACCTTGTTGACGGTTGTACATCCGACCGAGTTGGGCAATGACGCACCTAACGCCGCCTGACGCGCCGGCGCTTGTCCTAAGCCCGCTGAAAGGACATTCCCCATGATGACTTCGTCCACTTCGTCGCCTCTGAAATCGATCTTCTTAAGCGCTCCACCGATCGCGATGCTTCCCAATTTCGTCGCTGGCAGAGAACTGAGAACGCCATTGAAACTCCCTATGGGAGTGCGTGTAGCGCTGACGATGACAGCTTGTCTCATAGCCAGATGGAGCCTCCTATAGTAAGTCATTCTTCGCAAGTGGAACGCACGCAGGCGTGCCACTTTTTTGCGACCGGTCGCCAGCCGAAAACTTGCGTTTCTTGTGTTCTCTGGAATGCTTGGCACCGGACCGGCCAAATGAACGGCCGACCGGCATCTCTACAGTGATGTTGTGGTGGGGACCGAAGGCTTGCAACGAAGGCAGGTGCAGTGGATTTTCGAGGCGCCGCCGAAGGGCGCGGCACTTGAGACCCTCTACCGCAGACAAGAATTTGTCACTGCGGTTGAGAGCGTTAATGAGAACAACCTCGGATCGCCCCAACGCTATTGCCGACAACCGCGTCGGAGTTTGCAAAATCCCGCCGGAAGCCATTGCGACCTCCTAGAGCCTCATGAAGTAGTTTAGCATGTTTGGATCGGACGTTAAGATTTAAAATTACAACCCTAGAGAGCAATTTGATTTTTTCCGTTGTCGATATCGAGTAACATGCTATCCTTACGATAGGAGGGATCCTCATGCCGAAGCAGGTCATTGAGACCTTCAGCGTTGAGTGGCTCCAGATCCTGGACGAAGATGGGAATTGCGACGAGGAGCTTCGCCCGTCTTTAGACAACGAGCAAGTAAAGAAGCTCTACGAATCGATGGTCCTAGCCCGGACCTTTGACGACAAGGCCTTCAAGCTGCAGCGAGAAGGTCGCCTCGGCACCTACGCCTCCATCCTCGGACAAGAAGCGGCGCAGGTCGGCAGCGCCTACGCGCTCAGGCCGACGGACTGGATGTTTCCCGCATTCAGAGAACCGGGCGCGTCATTCGTGCGCGGCCTACCCATGCGGATGATCTTTCAATACTGGGCCGGTGACGAACGCGGCAGTCAAATACCCGAGGGGTTAAACGATTTCCCCATCACCATTCCCGTCGCCACTCAGATTCCCATCGCCGTCGGCGTCGCGTTGGCGGCGAAAGCCAAGGGAGATGCCATCGCCGTAATGGCCTACATGGGCGATGGTGCAACTTCCAAGGGCGATTTTCACGAGGGGCTGAACTTTGCCGGCGTTTTCGCCGCGCCGGTGGTGTTTGTCTGCCAGAACAATCAATGGGCGATCTCCGTTCCGCTGAAACGCCAAACCGCATCCAGGACATTGGCGCAGAAAGCATTCGCCTACGGTTTCCCGGGAGTGCAGGTTGACGGCAACGATGTCTTCGCGGTCTACCGAGCAACCAGTGAGGCACTCATGCGCGCAAGAGAGGGAGGGGGACCGACTTTCATCGAGTGTCTAACGTACCGTCTTGGAGACCACACGACCGCCGACGATGCATCGCGTTATCGCAGCCCGGAACAAGTGGAACAGTGGAAGAAAAAAGATCCCATTGAACGCTTGAGAAAATACCTGGAGAAGGGCGGGCTGTGGAACAAGGCTTACGATCAAGCCGTAAGCTCGCAGGCCAAGGAAAAAGTCGAGAGTGCGGTTCATGAAGAAGAAAGTCTTCCTCCGCCTGATCCCTTGGACATGTTCCGCTTTACCTACCAAGATCTACCGGCGGACCTCCGAGAACAGATGGAAGGTTTCGTCAACACCAATGGCCGGCGTGACCAAAGAGAGTGAGGTTTTCCATGGCGAAACTCACAGTTGTGGAAGCGATCAATTTGGCGTTGAAACAAGAGATGGAGAAAGATCATCGAGTGCTCATCCTCGGGGAAGATGTGGGAAAGAACGGCGGGGTTTTCCGGGTCACGCAGGGATTGCTCGATATCTTTGGCGAGGCGCGAGTTATGGATACGCCGTTGTCGGAATCGGCCATAGCCGGCGTTGCCATTGGCATGGCGATTTACGGCCTTCGACCGATCGCGGAAATCCAATTTGAAGGTTTTGTCTATGCAGCGATGGAACAAATCGCCAATCACGCGGGTCGGATCAGAACTCGGTCCCGAGGACGCTACCACTGCCCGTTGGTCGTCCGGCTTCCTTACGGCGGCGGCATTCGCGCGCCGGAGCATCATTCGGACAGCAACGAAACTTATTTCGTCCATACACCGGGAATCAAAGTCGTTGTTCCCTCCACTCCCTACGAAGCCAAAGGGCTTTTGATCTCCGCGATTCGCGACCCGGATCCGGTGATTTTTATGGAACCCAAAAAGATTTATCGCTCGTTAAGAGAAGAAGTTCCCGAAGACGAGTATATCGTACCGCTCGGCGAAGCGCGGATCGTACAGGAGGGAACCGGCATTACACTGATTACTTGGGGAGCGATGCTACAGCCCACACTCCAAGCTGCCGCGCTCATGGAAAAGAATGGCACGAAGGCCGAGATTATAGACTTAAGAACGTTATCTCCCTTGGACAGCGAAACGATCATCGCGTCAGTGAAAAAAACCCATAGAGCTGTGGTGGTGCACGAGGCGCCGGCAACCTGCGGCGTCGGCGCGGAAATTGTTGCCCGCATCAATGAGAAAGCGCTGGTTTACTTGGAAGCGCCGGTTCAGCGCGTTACTGGTTTCGACACGATCATGCCCCTGCCGAAACTGGAAAAATATTATTTGCCGGATGCCGGAAGGGTGATTGAGGCGGCTAATCGAACGGTAAACTTCTGAAGTCATCGGAGGCGCCCGTGCTGCGAGAATTCAAATTTCCTGATGTGGGCGAAGGAATTGCGGAAGGCGAAATCGTCCGCTGGCTGGTAAAAGAAGGCGACTGGATAAAGGAGGATCAGGAATTGGTCGAGGTTGAGACGGATAAAGCCGTACTCGCCTTGAACTCTCCTTACACCGGAAAGATCGAAAAACTTCATGGCAACGAAGGGGAGATCGTAAAAGTCGGCGCTGTGTTGACAACGGTCCGAGACACAGAAGACGTCGCTCCCGCGCCGGAGTCCGATAAGAAAGATTCCGGTACTGTGGTGGGATCCCTAAGCGAGGAAAAAGAAATTGAAATTGTCCGTCCGGTACTGGCCACGCCGGCCGTTCGTGCGCTTGCCAAAGAAATGAACTTGGATCTAACAGGAGTAAAAGGAACCGGACCGGGAGGACGGATCACTAAAGAGGATGTCGAAGGGCTGGCGGAAAAAATTGCGGCACCCGTGGGTGCAGGCGTGGACACTTATGGTCCGATCGAAAAAATCCCGCTGCGGGGACTGCGGCGCACGGTTGCTAAACGGATGGCCGAAGCGTCGAAGCGGGTCGCCGAGGTCACCATCTGGGAAGATGCGGATATTACCGAGCTAGAACAGGTCCGCTCCAAAGAAAGAAAGCGCGCCGAAGCACAAGGTGTCAAGCTGACCTACCTGCCTTTTTTGATCAAGGCCTCCATCGCGGCGCTCAAGGCCCACCCGTATTTGAACGCGTCACTTGACGAGACCGCGGGAGAGATTGTTCTGAAGAGGTATTACAACATCGGCATCGCCGTCGACACCAGCGACGGTCTTATCGTCTTCGTCGTCAAGGAGGCCGACCGGAAAAATATTCTGGACTTGGCAAGAGAGGGTGCGGGCCTCGCCGAGAAAGCGCGGCATCGAAAGATTGACCTCCCAGAGCTAAGAGGCAGCACGTTTACGATTACCAACTATGGGGTCGTCGGCGCCTCCTACGGTACCCCGATCATCAATTATCCCGAAGTGGCCATATTGGGATTGGGCAAGATCGAAGATCGCCCGGTCGCACGCGACGGACAAATCGTTATCCGGAAGATAATGCCTCTTTCTCTCGCTTTCGATCATCGGGTGATCGACGGTGTCGAAGCGGGCCGTTTTCTCGGCGTCGTAATCCAGCATTTGCAGGACCCCGATCTCATGTTGGTCGACGGAAGATAGCTTTCTTTAGCCTAACCCGCGCTATTTGGACGACCAAAAAATTAACAGGTTCTTTATACTGTGACGCCGGCACCATATCTTCAAAACGTGCGGGTCAATAGAATGCTACTCTTAGCCGGGACGTGCGAGTGGTCACAAAATTGTTCCCCTAGCTGCTATCGCGATAGCAAGAAATTGTAAGAAAACTGTTGTAAAATTTAGTTGGTGCGCCGGACAGGAATCGAACCTGTACTTAGGGTCCGGAGACCCTCCAGCGAATAGATTAATGGAAAATTATTGTGCGTTCTAATAGTTTGCGTATTGTGATTCGGCAAGGAATGGAACCTCTCATCGCTGTAAATCTGGTGAGGGCTTTGGTGAGGACTTTTCTATGATTTCCTCGAAAAGCTGCGTTAAGTTGTGTGGAATCACGGCACACTAATTCTCGAAAATTCGGTAGTTTTACGATTTTCCAAGCGAACTAATTTTACACTGAACTCTTGGGATGCATGTGGTCACCGGTTCAAATCCGGTCGCCCCGACCAATTCTTTGTTTCAGCCTTACCAATGGCGTAATTTAAATGATTTGACAGTCGGGATCAGACTCTGGTGAAGGACTTTGGCAAGGACTTGTGCTGAAAATCCACCAAACCCTTAAGCGATGCAGCGGTGTTTCTTCGCGTTTCATCGAGGATCTGACGATAAATACTGGGTGTTGCGATCTACTCGTGACGGAAGATCTTTGAAGCGCTGTCACGCGCGCATTTTTACTGGCCGCGACTGTTGTGGTTCGTAATGACCAGACGATCGCTTGGAGCCGAGTGCGACGCCTTGCGTTGTCGCAGTAAAATAGAATTCCTCGACTTGTTCGCTGATTTACTGCGCGAGGCTTAAGTCTGTGACATCGAAGCATGCACGGGTTTGACTTGACTTTGCTGGCATGGTCATCGACCTCAAGCAAGTCTTTTACCGGACGAGCTGGCCCGTCAGGAGTGACTACTGATCCGGCGTTGGGTCATCGTCGGGAATCTGTTTGATTTCGTTCAACCACACTGTAGCTTCGCTATCGCTTGGTGCGCGGTAGTCGCCACGCGGCGATAAAGAACCGCCAGACCCAACTTTAGGAGCGTTAGGAATGCAGCTCCGCTTATATTGACTCATCTGGAAAAATCGCCACACGAAAACTGACAGCCAGCGCTTAATCTCGGTTATCGTGTATTGATTGCGTCTATCTTCGGGAATATTGGGCCATTGCCCTAGGGTCCGATCCCGCCAGGCGCAATAGGCGAGGAAGGCAATCTTTGAGGGCAGGTAGCCGAAGCGTGCCGTATAATAGAGATTGAAGTCTTGCAGCTCATAGGGGCCGATCACATCCTCGGTTCTCTGCGCCGGTTGCTCGCCGTTAGGATCGCTGGGTATCAGTTCCGGGCTGAATTCGGTTTCGAGGATGGAAAGTAGGATCCCGCTGGTTTGTTCGCCCAGCTGGTTTGTGTCAGCCACCCAGCGGATGAGAAATTGAATGAATGTTTTTGGTACACTCGCGTTGACACTGTAGTGGGACATGTGATCGCCCACGCCGTAGGTGCACCAGCCAAGCGCAAGCTCACTGAGATCACTGGTTCCCAACACCAAAGCTTGATGGAGGTTGGCAAGCCGGAATAAGTGACTGGTTCGTTCCCCTGCCTGGACATTTTCAAAAGTCACGTCATAGACCGGGTCGCCATGGGCATAGGGGTGGTCGATGTCACGGAGCATCTGCTCGCAGCTCGGGCGGATGTCCACTTCGTGAGCGACACAGCCAATCGCGTCCATCAGCGCCTTGGCGTTTGTCAGAGTGCGTTGAGTGGTGGCGAAACCAGGCATCGTGAAGGCGAGAAGGTTGGACCGCGGCAGCGCCAGTAGATCGAGCGCACGGGCAGCGACGATAAGCGCGTGGGTCGAATCAAGGCCGCCGGAGACGCCGATCACTATCTTTGATAGGCGGGAACTCTGAAGGCGTTTCACCAGGCCTTGCACCTGAATGTTGTAGGCTTCGTAACAGCGGCGGTCGCGTAACACGGGGTCCGAAGGTACGTACGGAAATCTTTCGAATTTGCGCCGGCACAGCAAACGGCCGGTTCTTGGTAACTCGATGTCGAAGCCGATTGTGCGAAATCGGCGCGGCTCTTCGCGATAGTACTGAATGCTTTGGCCGAAGCTATTCTGGCGCATACGTTCCTGCGTAAGACGATCAAGGTCGAGTTCGGCTACGATGAGTTGGGAGCGGTAGCAGAATCTTTCGGACTCAGCGATCAGCGTGCCGTTTTCGTAAACCACCCGTCCCAGGCGAGATCGGTAGTAGATTCCCCGGGTCCGGCGGCGACATAGATATAGGAAGAAAGACAGCGGGCGGACTGGTTCGCGGCCAGCGCGTGGCGGTATTCGTCCTTGCCGATGGTGATATTGGAGGCGGAAAGATTCAAGATCACCGTGGCGCCCGCTAGGGCGGCACTGGATGATGGGGGGATAGGGACCCACAGATCCTCGCAGATCTCCACAAAAAACGTCAATTGTCGCTGTGATTGGCACTGAAATAGGAGACGTTCGCCGAAAGGAATTTGCCCCTGGTCCAGGACGTCAATGGCGGCGCTTAGCGCCGCTGATGCCGCGGCGAACTGCCGATACTCGTAGAATTCCCGATAATTGGGCAAGAATGTTTTAGGAACAATCCCTAAGACCTTACCGTGAGACAGGACGACGGCGCAGTTGAATAGTAGATTGTCGACCTGAAGCGGCATGCCGACAACGGCGACCAGGTTTAGAGCTTTGGAAGCTTTTAGTACACAGCGCAGCGCTTCCAGAGCGCCTTCCAGCAATGCCTGCTGGTGAAATAGATCCTCGCAAGAGTACGCGGTCAGTCCCAATTCCGGAAAACGCACGAGAGCGGCCTGGTCGCGCTCTGCCCTTTCCATTAATTCGATAGTTCGGGCTTGGTTGAATGCCCGGTCCGCCACGCGCACTTCGCGTATTCCAACTGCGCTGCGCACGAACCCGTGGCTATAAAGGTTAAAAAACTCGCCGTTCCTCATGGTTTCACGAACCGCTGGATGGACTATGTTTGATTTTTTTGCAGCGCGCAACGCCTCTGTTGCCGTTGAGCCGATCGTTCATCCCACGCCGCAGGAGTGCGAATACTGTTCACCGGTCGAACATCGCTGCACGATACCGCTGTTTCAGGAGGAGGGAGACGACATCCATTGTGGCGTCTTTATTTACTGCTTGCTGAAGGATTACTGACGTGACGACTGCAGCGAGCGTGATGCAACTCCTCGAGCCAGATCGGCATCGACGCATGAGCAATCACGTACGCTGGGAGACCTCGCTCGACGGGTTACCGAAGGCATGGGGCTAGGAATCTGCTTTATCCAATAATATCGAATACCTGACGATGTGCGTTGCACCTGGACTTGGGCTGGGCCGTGCCAAATCGGGCGTTTAGCCGCGCATTCACTAGCTGTAGCTCCATGAACCCGCCATGACTACGTAGTTTTCAGCCTGCGAAGGAGATTATTGAGTATTAGATTTTGCCGTCGAACTCACTTGGTTATAGCCACCGAGCTGAATCCCTCTCATCTTATACGCATATCGAATTAGGGCAGCTCTGTCGTTCAGTGCGAGTTTGTGCATGAGTCGAGCCCGATGCGCTTCAACGGTTCGGCGGCTAATATAGAGGCGGGAAGCGATTTCGCTGTTCGTAAAACCTTCGGCGGCGAGATCGAGAACCTCTTGTTGCCTCAGGGTGAGATTTCTCGACTGGTCTAACGCGGCCCGATTTTTCCGTTTGATGCACGTTCGCAGGTCCGATTTCGATAGCGACACGGGTACATAGATTCCGCCGGCAGCAACGGTGCGAATGGCTTCAGCCAAGGTCTCGTAGCTGCTGCTTTTAAATACATAGCCCGAAGCCCTATTTTGGAGTGCTGCGATGACGTGGCTCTTGGTGCAAAGCGCCGATAAGATCACCACGCGAGTCGCCGGAAAGTAGCGGGATAGCTGCGGGAAAAAATCGAAACTAAAGAAACCCTGCAACTCTAAGTCAAGGATTATGATATCCGGGGAAAGTTTTTTGATTAAATCGGTTGTTTTCGAAGTGTTAGCTGCTTCCCCTATAACCACGAAATCCCGTTCGACTTCCAATTGAGTTCGGATGGCTTCGCGTACCATCGCGTGGGGATCCGCCAAAAGGATTTTTATGCGCGCCATAGCCGCAATTCACTTTTCTCGTGAATCCGTCTCGTGTAGACCAGATCGCCGAGAACAGTATCCCGGCCTTCCATTGCTTGACGCAATGACAGTGCCAATCGCGCTACACGCCGAGCGTCCGCAATAAGGTTGGCTTATTTCAACCTGATGAGTCGGCGACAAAATTTTCACTATCTACTCGGTTGACAGTTCGTTGAATCTAAACGAAGAAAATTGAGGTAGATCGTGGTTTTAATTTACTGTCAACAGTGGTTTACATGTGCTCACACCGTTGACAGGATTCTTGCAAGCGAGCGTGAACCCCGCTTCGATTAATTGTCTGTTGCGATAATCTGATAAAAGTTTTGTGAGTTACCCGGCGCTCGATGAATACTCATGTGCATCCGAGAAAAAAACGACACGAGGTAAAAGTATTGACCTAAAGCGTTTCATCGAACCATTTTTTTCGCAATGAGACCGGACCAAGGTTGCGACCGGCGATTTAATGTTTCCGATTGTTTTCCACCGGCGGAGGTAAATGCTCACACGCATAGCGGACTAAGTCGGCGCTGTTTCGCAATGAAAGTTTCCGCATGAGATTTGACCGGTGAACTTCGACGGTGCGAGTGCTGATAAAGAGGCGAGTGCCAATTTCGGCGTTGGAAAACCCCTCGGCCACCATTTGTAGAATTTGCCGTTCACGACGACTCAGCGGGTTCAAGCCATCTTCTTCGACCGATTTTTCCAATTTTTCGATGTAGGCGTCCACTGCGGCTTCAAAAAAAGCCGGCGGAAGATGATGCTGGCCGAGATGAACGCGGCGAATCGCCTGAATTAGCTCGTCAACGGCCGACCCTTTGAAGACATAGCCATAGGCACCGCTTCGCAGCGCACTAAACACATATTGTTCATCGATATGCGCCGACAACAGAATAGCCCGAGTCGGGATTTCTCGGTAGCCGATTTCTCGGATTATTTCCACCCCGTTGAGTTGAGGCATGGCTAGGTCCACGATTAGTATAGCGGGGCGGATTTTCTCGACTGCGCGAAGGGTCTCGAGGCCGTCAGATGATTCGCCGACGATATCAAAATCGGGTTGTTTCTCCAGCAAAAGGCGGAGTCCCTGTCGAACCACGGCGTGATCGTCCGCAAGGAGTACTGTTATTTTGGCACCGAAGTTTTTATTGTTTTGAGTCGCACTGTTCATGATAGCACGCCGTCCCAACGTCGGGGTAGCTGCTAGAAATCCATCCGGAACAGTTGAGGGCACTTCCTTTGCCCCGCCCGTCAATATCAACTAGTCGAGTTTGCTGCCGGCCGCAGCCGATGGCCGGTATCGTTCCGGTCATTGCGAATGAACCAGTCGAGCAAGAGTCCGACCACGGATAGATGGAAGGTTTTTGTGCGTCTGACTCAAGGTAAAGTGTCGACCGTGTTCCGCTCTGTGGATTCGTTTATGCCTTCGATGAAATGGCGACGTCCAGTTCCTTATCCCACTGGGAGATCTGACATTGAGTTCGCACTCGGGTCAGGAGATCGTCGATATTGACGGGCTTTGCAAGAAATTCGCAAACCCCTAGGGCTATAGCCTTTGCTCTTGTCGAAATGTCATCTTTGGCAGTGAGTAGAATCACCGGCAAGGAGGGCCGCATTCTTTTGAATTCACGGCAAGCGGTGAGGCCGTCCATCTCCGGCATCATCACATCCAGAATGACTAGGTTGACATTCGCGTGATCGCGCGCGTGTTCCAGGCCATCGGGTCCGTTGAACGCAGACAAGACGCTGAAACCATCATGGGATAATAG
>VBKX01000213.1:2897-4582 GCA_005879435.1 Deltaproteobacteria bacterium | reverse complement strand
TGATTCCCGGAAATCGTTTTTCGAACACCGGAAGAATTTTTTCGGCATTGATCTGGGCCAAGGTCGCATAAAAATTAAGCGTCCCGCCTTCCTTGAGTGCCAGTTTATGAAGTTCTTCAAGACTCTGGCTTTGGCCCAGACCGGGCAAAAACAAGTTTGCCGCAAGCGCAACCCCTATGACGGTGAAACTTCTATGAAACCAAGGAAAAAACCCCATTCGGAAAACCTCCACAATACAATACCTTGGTAATTGCCGGTTACGTAATACTATAATTTGCTCGCAAGTCAATAAAGCCCACCTGGATAGCGTTAGCGAAGTTTGAAAATTTCCTTCCAGACCTTCTCATACTTCGGCCACTGTTTAATCTCTGTAGTGCCGATCGGATAGAGCTTAGCAGGACGGATCTTTTCGACGGGCTCGACTTTGGGGTGCGGCGGCAAGCGCCCACCCGCAGCATAAGCCTTCTGTCCCTCTTCGCTGGCAGACCACCGATAAAACAACTTTGCGGTATTCGGATGAGGCGCGTCCTTGGCCAACGCGTCCGCCGTGATCGTCGCAATCCCTTCGGTAAGCATATAGCCAAGAGGCGCGCCCTTCTTGATGCGCAGCGGGTAATGATGCGCGTAGCAAGTCAAACAGGCGGCCGCTTGGCCCGCGACGAGAAATTCGGCGAGCTCAGAATGCCCCTTGTGAAACTCGACGTTGTTGGCTGCCAGCTTGCGAATATAGTCGAACGCTTTTTCATCGTTCTTGAATTTATGTGTGGCGAGACCGATCAACAGTTCGACATCGCGCGGCTCAGCGATCAATTTTCCTTTCCATTTGGGATCGGCGAAGTCGTCGAATTGTTTTGGCTCGTCCTCTTTTTTTACCAGGTTCGTATTCCATGCGGTGGTAATGATCACCATGTCCGCCGCCAACCAATTCTGACTTTTCAGCGGCCTCCGGCGGCAGCCAGTCGACAAGAAGCTTTTGATCGGCCACCTGAAGCACGTTCTCCAGGGCCATTTGAAAGATATCTGAAAATACCCGCCCGCCACGTGCCTCGGTAATCGCCCGTGCAGCCAATTTATCCGCGGTGGCGTCCACGTGATTCACTTTGATGCCTGGATAGCGTTTTTCGAATACCGGGATGATTCTTTCGGCGTTGATCTGCGCCAGGGTGCCGTAGAAATTGAGCGTTCCACCTTCCTTCAGCGCGAGTTTGTAGAGCTCGTCCATCGACTGCGCACCCGCTGGCACTGCCAGCACGCAGAGAACATAGATAAGAATAACGCTGACGATCTTTAAGGAAGCCTTGCTAGTCTTCATTGACATCATTCCTCCTTTGTTAACGTCCCACAGGTTATCGTGCCACCATGCTGCTCATCTCAGTTTGAATACTTCCTTCCAGAGCTTTTCGTATTTCGCATACTGCTTAAGGTCTTCTACGCCGACGGGATAAATAACCGCTGGCCGGATCTTTTCCGTGGGCTCGACTTTGGGATGCGCCGGTGTTCTGCCTCCCTTGGAGTAAACCGTTTGACCTTCTTCCGATGCGGCCCACCGATTGAAAAGCCATGCCGTATTCGGATGGGGCGCATTTTTCATCACGGCCACGGCGATGATGCCCGCGGCGCCTTCGGAGAGCATGTAATCCACTGGCGCGCCCTTGCGCTTGCGCTCCGGGTAGTGATGCGAGTAG
>VBKX01000213.1:0-2866 GCA_005879435.1 Deltaproteobacteria bacterium | reverse complement strand
GACGTTGTTTGCGGCGATTCGAGCCAGCACGGCACGAGCTTTTTCCAAGCTCTTGTGTTTATGATTCAGCGCTACCAGAATTTCGTAGTCCCGCGGCTCGGCGATCAATCGTCCTTTCCAACGCGGATCGCCGAAGTCGTCCAAGACCTTCGGTTCCTCGTCCTTTTTGACCTTATCCGTGTTCCAGGCACCGACGAAAAAAATCAGGTTGTTGGCGGTCCAGTACGAGCCTTTGAGGTTGGTGGGATAGGCCGTAGCCTCGAGCGGAACCCTTTCCAATATCAAGCCTTGTTCGTGAATCTTATTGATATCTTCTAACCCGAACTCGACTATGTCCGCGAACGTCTTTCCGCCGCGGGCTTCGGTGATCGCGCGGGCCGATAGTTTGTCGGAAGTAGCGTCGACATGATTGATCTTGATCCCGGGAAAGCGCTTTTCAAAGACCGGATAAATCTTCTCTGCGTTGATCTGCGCCAAGGAGCAATAGCAATTCAGCACGCCCTCTTCCTTTAGCGCCTTTTTGTAAATTTCGTCGATCGTTTCGGTCTGCCCCCATGCGATCAACGGCATAACCAACGCAAGCATCAGGACGATCAGGCCGGTTGCTTTGAATCGGTACTGCATGGCTCTCACCTCCAAAACAGCAGGGTTAGCGGTTATTTTTTTCCGCCCTTTAGCGCCGTCTGCAATTTATTCTTCAAATCCGGAGTCATTGCTAAAAACTCGACAACGAGCTTATGGATGTCGTCTCCAAAGAGCGGATCGATTTCGAGTTTGCCTTTAGCGGCGTCCGCTTGCAGTTCCTTATCAGCGAAAGCTCTCTCAAATGCCTTTTCGAGCACCGCCGCCCGGTCCGCGGGTGTTCCGGGCGGCACCACGTACACCTTGCCGAAATCATTCGGCGTGCTTGTACCGAATTTCAGCAGTAAACGATGCTCGTTGTTCTTGGTGATTTGCGATAGGGTCGGCACATTCGGCACGATGAGATCCTTGATCGGCTTCTCTGAAAACTGTGCGAGCACAAGCCATTCGCCGCTCTTGATCTTGTCGAAGGACGTGATTTTCAGCGAGGTGTACGAATTGAAAAACCCTTCGACTTCACCGCCATCGATGGCCATCCGCACTCAAATTGGCGCCGAGAACATCCCGCGCCAGCACCGGCGCGTGTTCGACCGTCGAGCCAGGAATCCCACCGACCGTCACCTGTTTGCCATTGGGACCGAGAATTTCTTCGAATTTGGCGACCCCGGGTTTATTTGTGACGATAAAGACATAGGTTTCACTCACCGGCACGGCCAGATAGCGAAATTTGCTCATGTCGAACTGAACCGCAGGGTTGCCAAACAGTTGTTCCAGAATGATCGGCGCGGAAATGTTTCCGATGACCGTCCCATCTTTCGGCGCGGCGTTATACATGTGATTTGCGGCGATAATACTTCCCGCGCCTGCCATGTTGTCGACGATCACAGCAGGATTTCCTGGAATATATTTGGGAAGATGTCGTCCGATCAGCCGCGAATATTGGTCATAACCACCACCAGCAGTGAAGCCAACGACAACGCGCACGGTCTTATTGCGATAAAAGTTGGCAATGGCTTTCTCGTCGTAGGCTGGGTTTCCGGTTTGAGCCGCCCAACCGGTCGCAGCGACGCCAAGCAAGAATAGAATAACGAGGAGCGAGTGTTTTCTAAACTGCATGGTTCCCCCTTGTGATATTGCGAACGAAAGGCGAATTTCGAGCGAACATAACTGAATCCTTTGGATCCTAGACTTTAGACGTGGAGGGCGGAGTGGAGATTCAGTTTCACAGCGCAGTGGTCGATTTATAGATTTTCCAACCTCTTGAGTGTCTCACCGTAATCCACAACCGCCCTGTCGATGGAATAGTCGGGCTGATAGCCGAGCTGCTCCTTGGCCCGGGAGAAGTCGCTGGCCAGCCGCGAGTCAGGATAGGGCATGGGGTTGTTAGCTTTGGTCAGCTCGATGTTCGAACCCGGATATGCTTTGCGCACGGCAGCGACAATGTCATCGCCGCTCAACATGATGCCGTTGCCGATGTGAAATAGCGGATCTTTGAATTTTTCTTTGAGCACGGCCAAGACCGTTCCCTTGGCTGCATCTTTTCCATAGAGGATTTCCGCCGGTCCGTACGGCCAGCTGATTTTAACCGACTCGCCTTTTACCGCCGCGCGGATCATCTGCTGAATGGCGATTTCGCGCGTCGCTTTGAGCGCGGCCGGCGACGGCCCGTAGAGACCGCCGGTATAGCGCAGGCAGACAAACTCGAAGCCGTAGCGTTTCGCGTAGGCGCGCCCCATGAACTCACAGCTTGCCTTGGTCGCGGCATAAACAGAAGGAGGATTAATCGGAATGGATTCATCGATCTTCTCGAGGCCTTCGCCGAGGGACCCCAGATAAACTGTACCGGAACTCGGGAAAACCACCCGTGATACTTTTTCCAGCCGTGCGGCTTCGAAGACATTGACCGTACCCATGAAGTTCAAGCGCACGCCACTGTAGGGCCGGCGTTGAACTTCTTCGCCTAAAAAAGCCGCTAGATGAATAATCCGGTCGCAATCGTTGTCGCGAATCGCGGAGATCAGCGCCGGCAAGTCCAACATATCGCCGCGAATCAGCGTCAGCTTCGCCGGATCGAGGCCGACGGCGCCGAGCAGCCGCTCATTGAGCGCAACGTCGAAGATTACCGGTCGTTCGCCTCGTTCGAGCAGCATTTGCACCGCATAAGCGCCGACCAGGCCGGAACCGCCCGTTACGAGTATTCCCTTTTTCGCCATGAAAACGTCCCTAACGGAGACGTGCCTCTAGTATATCAAAAGATATTTTGAGTCAACGCGGGTGCAAAAAT
>VBKX01000211.1:8484-9304 GCA_005879435.1 Deltaproteobacteria bacterium | reverse complement strand
AGCTTCGCGGCGTTCTCCCATTGAATTTGCCGCTTCTCTTGATCCGGCACATCGGCAAAACTCAGCTCGGCGCGCTGCTTGGTATTGGGCCAACTCGAGGTCGCCAGTGGAAAATGGCTCGACCACAAAATATTTGCGCTGCCGAGATAGCGCCGCACCCGAAGTCTCATCTGATCGTACCAGCAAGTAAAATAACATTGGCGCTGGAATAGCTCCGACGGCTTCAAAGTGCGCGAAAGCAGAAAATTCGCCACCACCGCAATCGAGCTCACCGAGCGCACCACACCG
This sequence comes from Deltaproteobacteria bacterium, assembly GCA_005879435.1. Taxonomy (GTDB): domain Bacteria; phylum Desulfobacterota; class Binatia; order UBA9968; family UBA9968; genus DP-20. The sequence continues at coordinate 9,016 of VBKX01000211.1, read as the reverse complement.
CTGAATGCCGCGGCCACCGCCGGTGAGAAGGCATCGCCCGGACGCATCTGAATCTTGGGCGACCCTCCCGCATGAAAGCAAAGCGGGACGCCGAGCTCCTGGCAGGTGGCCCAGAGCGGATCGTAAGCTGGCTCGTTGATATGCGGCACGGCGCGAAGCTCCATCGGCGACGCCGGATAGATGACGCCCTTATGACCCTTGGCAACGGCGCGCTCGATCTCCGCCACCGTCCGCTCCATCGGCCAGATCGGCACGATGCATTGCGGCACGAAACGCCGGCTCACGTCGGCCCACTCGTCGATCAACCAATCGTTGTAAGCCTGCACGCAAGCGATCTCCAAATCCGAGTCGTCGAGCTTGCCGAAAGTTTCCGCCGCCAAACCGCTCACGCTAGGATACAGTATCGCGCAGTCGATGCCGTCCGCGTCCATCGCTTTCAACCGTTCGCGCGCGTTAAACACCATCGGCGGCACATCGTCCCAGCGTCTTGGCTCCTGGCCGCGGTCTGCCATAGCTGCGCCGGCTACGGCGA
>VBKX01000211.1:6486-8422 GCA_005879435.1 Deltaproteobacteria bacterium | reverse complement strand
TGCGTTGACCGTCGACGATCCAAGCGTCGCTGCCATCCGCCATGCGTGCCACATGGGGAATCCTGTCGCGCCATTTTTCCTGCGACAGGCGCACAGTCCAAACCTCAGGATGTTCCTGCACGTGATCGTCTGCGCTGATCAGACCGTATTTAAATTCCATGTTGAACTTCTGTCGTCCGTAAGGCTGGCTAGATCAATCGATACAACCGAGCGGCATTGCGAAACAATACTTTTTCGCGATCTGCGGTTGAAACACCTGCCAGAGAATGCTCGACGGCATTCCAGGAGTTCGGATATGTGGAAGTGATGTGCGGAAAGTCGGATTCCCAAAGGATATTGTCGACGCCGATGCAATCACGCAGTTGGATGCCGACCGTTTCGAACCAGAAATCGACGTAGATCTGGCGCCGAAACAGGTCGCTGGGCCGAGTAAGAATCCCTTCGGTCCAAAGGTGGCGCTTTTCCCATTCGCCATCGCAAGCCTCCAGAACCGAACTGACCCAGCCTAGCCCCGTTTCAGCAAAGATCCAGTTGAGCCGGGGAAATTTATCGAGCATGCCGGAAAAAATCAAATACGGCACGAACTGCGTGGCCGTGCAGAAATTGCGCAGCGTCGAAACGCAATGCGATTGCCGCCGCGTGTAGCCTTTCCATTGGGGTAAGGACAACTTTCCAGCGAGCCCGGCGGACGCGTGCAAATGTATGCCGACGCCCATATCCTGGCAGACATTCCACAACGGCTGCCAGAAAGAATCGCTGAGATTTTTGAGACCTGGCACCGCAACGCTCGGATCCGCCAAAAGGTTGATGCCCATGTGGCCGGATCGAACGGCGCGCTCCACCTCGCCGACGATCGTTTCGATGGGACTCATGTAAGGCACTGCGGCAAGCGGAATGAAGCGGTCGCTTGCCCGGCGAAATTCGGCGAGAGCATCGTTATAGGCCCTGACGCAGTCAAGCTCGAACTCCGGGTCGCCGTAGAAGAAAGTGCCACCGGGTCCGTTGGGAAACAACACTTCGCCATCGACCCGGTCTCTATCCAGCGCTTCGAGGCGACGCGCGGGATCGTAGACTTCGAGAGGAACTTCCTCCCAGCGTTGTGGATAATAGCCGCGTTCTTTCATCGCCGTGGGACAGTTGCAGACGTTGCCGCCCTGAATCTCGCCGTTGACCATCCAGCGCTCGACGGGAAAAGGAAATTTGTCTTCCAGAACCTCGACCAGGTGGGGGATTTTTTCTCCCCACTTTTGCTCGGACATGCGTCTTGTATAAGCATCCTTGCCGAGCTGGCCGTGAGAATCGGAACTGATCAGACCGAATTTTATTTCCATAACGTTTTTTTGAGTATTGGTGCGCCGGCTCAGAGAGCAAATGGTTAGCTCGAGACATCGATGACATTGCAAGTAATTAAACAACCCTTCATGCGAATCACGTCAGTCGACTCACGGGATCAATGTTGGTCTATACTGAAACACCACCGTGGCTAGCCCAGCCGGCACAAACACCGCCTTGTAACTGCCCAGCGTCAAAGATATCGCAGTCGGCACATTGTTTACAGTAGCGCGCCAGTTGGGATCCCAATTGTCGACAAAAGTGAGCCAGCACGCCCGGCTCAGCTTGACGGTCAAGCGCAGCTCATCGCCATCGTAATGTTCCATGTGCATAGACGGTTTCGCCAACGGCTCGGTGGCGTTCACATCTCGTAAAAAATCTACCACGGAAAGATGATCGACGCGCGAGCTGAAGAAAATTCGTTGCGCTTTCTGATCTCCGCCGTAGAAGCGCTGCACCGCAGCCATTTCGCCAGACGACACCCTCGGTTGCGATTCGCCGTTGTATTTCAGGAAACGGAGATAATTGTCAGCGTGACGCTTAAAGCCCCAATTGCGATACAACCCAACGTTATAATGCGCCGCTCCGCTCGCCATGATCAACG
>VBKX01000211.1:0-6148 GCA_005879435.1 Deltaproteobacteria bacterium | reverse complement strand
CGCGTTCGACAAAAAGCAAGTCCGCGCGCTTGAAACGATTCGTCCAATAATCATCGAATAAGCCTTGCTCAATCAGGTAGCGCTGAATACAGAGGATCGCAAGCATCAAGCCCAGCAGTGCAGCGACCATCCAAACGCCCTTGCGACTGCGCATCAGCTCAGGGCTAGACACGGTATGCATGAAATGGTGGATCGCCATGGCTAACACCAACGCGATGATCGGCACCTGAATGATGTTGATTCGGCCCCACCCGCGCAGTTGATTGAGTACAGGTAGATTATACCAGGCCCATGTAAACAAGGCGGACTCGCTGCCCCACGAGAAATAGCTGACGAACGCAAGCCACCCCGAAAGCATGATGAGAAGCCAGCGCTCGCGGGAAGTGACGCCGAAATTCGCCAAAACCGAAAAAATGTAGAACCCGATCAGGAGCGTCGCTGCTATGCCGAAGTAGTACCAGCCTTCCATGTTGGATGCGGGGGGAAAGATCCAGGATCCGAGTGTTTGCAATGGACCGAACTTATACTCTGTCGCGTATTCAAAGTTCGGTGTTCCCCGATCTACTGTTTGCGCCATTAATACCTGCATATGGCGAAGCCAGGGAAATGCAACGATGCCGGCGCAACAAGCGGCGGCGCTGATATGAATCGCGTAGCGGACGAAACTGCAAGGGCTCTCAGGGGAATAGCCCATGAATACATTGCGCGACGGCGTGAACCCCATCGCAGCGACATAAACGGGAATCAGAAACAACGCGTAGATAATATAATAGGGATAGCCGGCCATCAGGACCATCACGAGCGCAGCGCCAAACACCAAAGAGCCGAATTTTATTTTCCTAGAGTCTGTCGCGACGGTCGCGCCATACAAAAGCCACGGCATCCATGCCGCGCAATGCAACGCATTGGGGAACCGAAGCAACTCAGTCACCTTAAGGCTGATGACTGTGATCATTACGGTTACCAGCGCCACGGGCGCAGTGACAGTCAATCGGCGCAGCCAAAAAAAAAGGCCTAACCCGAATATACTGATTCCAAGTATCGTCAGGAGCTGATAGTCCCAAGGTGAAAAGCGGCCGAAGACCTTGTAGTAGGCAAAATACAGCAGATTGAGGGGATAAAAAGCTTGCGCAAAGGGATTGGAAAAAAATGGATAACCGGCACCCTCGGTTGGCGACCAGAGCGGAAAATGGCCGCTGTTCCACACCGAAAGCAGGTAGACTTTGTAAACGTAGTAAAGATAACCAAAGTCGTTGCCGATGCCGATACTGGAACGGCCACACTACGACGGCGATAATGTAGCTTCGGTCATTCATGTTGAATCGCAACTGAGAGTAAATGGATTCTTGTAAACGCGAATACTCCGGGGAGAACGCCGCTCATGAGCCTCCGCACGCGCCTAGCGTCGCCAGCGGCTGGCTCGATGCCACCATGCCGTTTTTGGCGAGGAAAGAGAATTGTTGTGACATGGCAGTCAAAAACATTTGTAGAGGTTGCTAATGCTCCGGCTTCAACTCCTTGCGCTCGATGGGGAAGGACAAAGGAAGGGGTGATCTTAGGTTCTCCAAGCACCTCCATCTCGATTTTCCCCCGTCGAGGGGAAAGAAGCAATTCGAAGCTTCCCCTAACGGCACACTGAGGGGCTCGGCGGGCAACCTTGAACCTTAAACGTGGAACTTTTGAACGGTCACGCTTCGTGCGACTACGCCGCCGCCGATTCCTCGATCTGCGCCATCGCGGTGGCTAACGCACTGCGATAAGCACGATCGACGGCGAGGCTGTCGAGCGCCGACCGAATCACCGCCTGCGCTGTCCGCTCATCGGTAATGTGGCGATCGTAGATCGGCTCGAACATGTCGGAATGATCTTCGTCCGCTACCATATGAACTTTGGTGTTGATATCGAGGCCCTCGATGGTGCCGCCCTGATCGGCGACCCGCTTGTAGGCAAAGCGCGCCGTGAAACCACCGCCCTTAACAATCGCCGGGTTGTTCTTGCGCTCGGTAATGTGATTGACCGTCAAGGCTTCGATCCACGGGCTCGTGGTCGACAAATACATCCAAGCCATGAGCGCCGCGCGCACGCCGGGAAGTAAATTCGATTCCGCGGCGGCTTCGGCCATCTGCTGGTCGGTCAAGTGCGCCGATCCCATTCGCGCGTCATAGATCAGCTCGTCTTTCTCATGCTCCCAGATCGCGCGCTTCACATCGAGCGGCGCCTTCACCGCGGCCGCGCCCCAGCAATCGCGCCGGCTCTTGATGTAGTGCGGATAATGCACATCCCAGATCGCTTGCCGCGCGGGAGTGAGTTTCACCGCAAACAACTGCCGGTACTCCGGCGTTTCAAAATGACGGTTCACAATCGTGTTCAGTTCTTCGCGTACTTTTGGCCATAGACTCATAGTTACCTCCCCTTTGTCGCTTGCTTAAAAATTATAACTGCGTCCACCATACCTTCATCTTCGCGCTTCTGCAAAATCACGGTCAGCGCCACACGAGCTCCTTTTTCACCTCGCGCAAAAGATTGAAATCAACGATTTCCGAGGGAGAAATTTCTTTCTCAAATTTCCCGATCGAGCGCGCAAATTCCATGCTGAGCAAGATTCCTTTGTCGTTTACCTCTCCGTTCGCGCTAAAGGATTTTCGGGCCAGATCGTAGGTCGACGCGGCGATTTCGCGTTCGACTCGATACCAGCTCTGAATTACGTCGACCGTTCCGGCTTTGTTATCTTGAACATACCGAAGGCCGCGCAGTCCGGCGCGCAAGACTCTTTTGATCTGCTGAGGATTTTCTTTGAGTTTGGCCAGAGTGGTTGTGACGCCGGCGAAAGGAAGACTCTCAATGACGTCCGCTGCAGCGACGATCACCTTAAGACCTGCTTTTTCACCTTCGATCACGCCTTGCGAGCCTAACAGTGAAGCCTGCACCAGCCCCGTGCTCAGCGCCTGCAAACGCAGTCCCTCATCGCCGACCGCGCGCAGACTCACATCCTTTTCCGGGTCGAGGCCAAGTGTGTGGCGGTGCCCAAAGCGCTGATGCCGATAATTTTGCCCTTGAGGTCTTTTGGCGCCGCAATTCCTTTCGCTCCGACCAAAAAGTCCATCGGCTTGTCGGCAAACACCCCGGTGATAACGAGCGGCACGCCACGCATGCGCGCCGCGATCGTGCTGCCGAGCACCGTGGTAAAATCGACGCTGCCGATTGTCAGGCCGGGAATGGCCACAGCAGGGCGAATCTGCACCAATTCCGGCTGCAGGTTTTCCGGCTCGAAGAAACCCTTTTTTTGCGCCACGACCAAAGGCAAAAAACTAGTCGAAGGACTTGGGTAGGCAAAGATGATTTTTTCGGCGCGGACCAAGCCAGGCCCGGAAACCCATAGGCTGATGGCCAGCGCAATTAGATAAGTGCGCAGCGCACTCATGGCAGACCAAATATTTCTCGATAAAGCTTCAGGCTCTGCTGGGCGTCCTGGGCTTTTTCCGGATGAAGGACAATGCGTTTGAAACCTTTTATCAGCCGCGGTGGATTGGGCTCCACGCCGTTGCGAAGCGTGACCCGGCTAAAACTCTGTAATAGTTCCTGCCCGCCTTGCGACAGGACGAAGTCGATAAATAGTTTCGCGGCATTTGGATGCGCCGCCTTGGCACCGAGCATGATGCCGTCGAACTTGATCACCACCGGCTCCAAGTTGACCCAGTCCACTGGGGTGCCCTGGGACTTCGACCACTCGACCGTGTGCGTATAGGAAATCGCCAGCGGAAATTCTCCGACTGCCAAGAGCTGCGTTCGTTGAGTCGCTCCTCGCCCTATCGTCGGCGATTGCGCCGCCAGCCCTTTGAGATATTCCACGGCGGCGTTTTTTCCCCACGCTTGGACAAGACCGACCAAGAGCTCGTAGTTTTCGTCGTCGACGGAGATCTTGCCACCCTTCCATTTGGCATCGAGCAGGTCTTTGTAACTCTTGGGCGCGTCTTCCATCTTCACCTGTTGAGTATTGAAGCCCAGACCCGTTGGTAACGCATAGGTTCCCGTCCAATAACCGTCTCGATCTTTCAGATCGGCGCTGAATTGGCCGCGCTCAGGGGAATTATAAGGCGCGATCAATTTTTTCTGTTTCAGGTCAAAGATAAATTCCGGCGTGGTTTGCGATACCACATCCCAACTCGAACGACCTGCCCGCGCTTCGATCAAGATCTTGTTATGCAGCCCGACGCTGCCGCTGCGCCAATAAGTCGCTTTGATGAAGGGATAGCGCTTTATGAACTCGTCGACGATTTTCTGCGACTGATCCTGAGCGATGGTGCTCCAGCAAGCGAGCTCGCCTTCCTTCTTGCCTGCTTCGATGACCTTCGCGTCCGCAGCGAACGCTTCGCGCAGCGGCGCTTCCGCTGTCAGGGACAGAAAAAATACGACCGTTATTCGCAAATAAAATCTTTGAAAAGATGTCACAGCGGAATCTTTTCCTGCGCCAGCGCTATACCCTTGCGATACATCGCATTAAACGCCAAAGAGTCTTTCGCGGCTTGAATCGCCGGCGCTTCTTTGTTGCCGGTGGCATGCTCGGCAAGAAAAGGCAAAAACATATCGCTGTGCTTTTCGTCCGCCTGACTGTGCGCTTGAAGGTTGGGGATCTCTTTCCAGCTAAAGCCCATGTCCTCCATCCATTTTTTTGCCATGCGCGTCGACTGGCCGCCGCCTAAATCGCCGAGCAAGCGATCGTCGTTGCACCATTCGGTGATGGTCATGCCGGCAAGCGACTCGGTCCAAGGCATCTCGCTGGTCATCCACGACCAGGCGTAAAGCGTCGCAAGGGTTTCCGGCAAAGGTTCGGCATGGATAATTTCCTCGGGCTCGAGACCTACTGATTTTCCTTGGCGAATAATGAGGTGAAGATGGCCGTAGTCGGAAAAATCGTCGCGGATAATCTCCTCGTATTCATGCTCCAAGATGCGCTGTTTGACGCCCAGCACCGGACAATTGGCCGAGACATGCGCCCAGCAATCGCGCCGATGGCGCACAAACAAGCTCTGCTGTTTCACCATGACGGCGGCCCGGGGCTTGTTCATTTTGATGGAAAAATAAAATTCCAGCTCGGGCGAACGAATATAGTCGCGCACCAACTCGCCCAAACACTCGTGCCACTGTTTTTCCGTCATGGCTTTGCTCCTTTGTAAAGCTTGTCGGTGAAACCTTCGTGAATCAGCCGATCGATGATGGTGTTATCGTAAAGCCTGTCTCTGGGCGCGCCTTTGGCGCCGACCATTTCGAGCACCGTATCCACCGCCGCCGGATCGATGCGCGGAACAGAATCCAAATATCTCATGACAAAATCATGGTGCATCTCCGCGCTGCCGCCGCGCTGCCCCATGTATTTCTCGAACAACTTGAGCGCTTGCGCTTTTCGCGTCTTCAGCGCTGCGATGCCTTCGATGTAGGCCCGCACGATCGCGTCCACCGACTTCGGCGATTTTTGTAAATAATCGTTGCTCACGGCCAACAGATTCATTGAAAAAGGAATGCCGAGCTCCGCGGCGTCCACCAGCATTCTTGCCTTCGGCCCCGGCGCCTGAGATGAGACTCGTCCTTCTGCCTGGCGCGCACGAAAACCCATATCGGCTTCCACCACGCCGCCGAACTGGCGCAGTTCCGTCTTTCCTTCGAGATTTAGTTTTCGCAGAATCAGCCGAGTCACGAAGTCGCTCGTTGAGCCAAAACGGGTAATGGCAAGCGTCTTTCCCTGTAATTGTTCCGCCCGCTGAATCTCCGGCTGCACCCAAAGCTGCATGCCGGGGCGGCTGCTGTTGCCCCCGACGGCGATGATCGGCGCGCCCTTGAGCGTGGCTGCAACCACTGCGTTGCTTGCGCCCAGCGCGGCTTGAACGCTGCCGCCCACCAAGGCCTGGATCGTCGTGGCGCCCGAGCTGATGTAAACTAGCTCGGCATTCAACCCGTTTCTTTCGAACGCGCCAATCTCTTTCGCCATCCAGACGGCCGACATACTCGGACTAATGGAGGCGTAAGCGAACGTGATTTTTTCTTTGGCAATTTCAGCGGAGCGAAGGGTTTGAGTTGTTGCAATAAGAATCAAAAGCAGTATTGCGAGCCGAAAAATCCGCATCCGTAAAACCTCAGCAAATCTTCAATCGAT
>VBKX01000210.1 GCA_005879435.1 Deltaproteobacteria bacterium | reverse complement strand
ACAGTAAAGTTCAAATCCGTCTTCCCCCGTGTAACCGGTTCGGGCCACCAGGCAACGAACCCCCGCCACGTCGGCGAAAGCGAAAAAAAATGATTTGAGGCCTACGACATCAACCGCCGTCAACGCCGTGAGAATCTTCGCCGCCCGCGGCCCCTGCAACGCCAGCTGCGCATATTTGGCGCTGACGTTTTCAACTTCCACTGTTCCCGTCGCATGGCGCCGGATCCAATCGAAGTCTTTATCGGTATTGGCCGCATTGACGCAGACAAAAAAAATATCCGGCTCCAAGCGATAAAAAATCACATCATCGACGACGCCGCCATGGTCATTGAGCAGCAAGTTATATTGAGCCTGAAAAGGCTTCATGCGCGAGACATCGTTGGCCGTGATACGCTGACTCAGCTCCAGCGCTCCTTCGCCGCGGATTTCGATTTCCCCCATGTGGCTCACGTCAAATAAGCCGGCGTCCCGGCGCACGGCCAAGTGCTCTTGAATGACGCCTTGATATTGAACCGGCATTTCCCAGCCCGCGAATTGCACCATCTTCGCGCCCGCGCGCCGGTGCGCGCCATAGAGCGGAGTTCTTTTCATCCCATGGCCCACCGCCGCCGGCGCGACCCGTAATCAACGTCTGCGCTGCAGCGCATCCTTCGCGGCTTTCAACGTATTATAGAGCAACATGCAGATCGTCATCGGCCCGACGCCGCCGGGCACCGGCGTAATCGCTGCGGCGCGATCTTTGGCGGATTCGAATTCCACATCGCCGCATAGCTTGCCGCTGGGCAAGCGATTGACGCCGACGTCGATCACCACCGCGCCTGGCTTGATCCAATCGCCGCGGACGAATCGCGCTTTTCCGATCGCCACCACCAAGACATCCGCGCGACCGACTTCGTCGCGCAAACTCGCGGTGCGGGAATGGCAGATCGTCACCGTCGCATGTTTTTCGAGCAGCATCAGTGCCACCGGTTTACCGACGATATTGCTGCGTCCCACAACGACGGCATTTTTCCCCTTGAGCTCGCAACCGACTGCCGCCAGCAGCTTCATGATACCCATCGGCGTGCACGGCCTGAAACCATCGCCACCGAGCAGCAGCATTCCCTGGCTCATCGGATGAAAGCCATCGATGTCTTTATACGGAGAAACTGCCTCCAGGACTTTTTCCGCGTGGATATGCGGCGGGAGCGGCAACTGCACCAAGATGCCATGAATGTCGTTATCCTTGTTGAGTTGGTGCACCAGTGTCAGCAATTCTTTTTCCGGGATCGTCGCCGGCAGTAAATGCTCAAACGATTTGATGCCAACCTCTCTGCACGCTTTCTCCTTGTTACGCACGTAAATGTGCGACGCGGGGTCATCGCCGACCAGAACCACCGCCAAACCCGGGACCCATCCCCAGCGCCGCTCTAGACCTTCGACTTCTTCTTTGATCTGCTTTTGAACTTCCTTGGCGACGGCTTTGCCGTCAATGATCGCGGCCATGAATTGCTCCGTGACGAGATTCAAAAATCTTGACTGGAAAAACTCCGATTGTAAACATCCGGCATGAAATAATTGCATGACATGGTGCACTTTAAACGTCAACACCCGGCGGCCTGATATCACCGTGGCAATTCGGCATCGAAATTGATAGCGCGGTGTCCGACACAGGTTAAACTTTTCGCTAAGTTGACAACGCTCATTTGATCTTTTATGGCGGGAGTAACCGCGTCGTTCGCCAGCCTGGCGAGAGGGCAAGTTCGCTGGGGACACTGCGCCGGTCAAAGCTGGATTGAAAAAACTGGCGAGGTAAAAATTCCGTAAAACACCCTGTCCGGATCTTAAGATAGAAAAGGACTTTGGCATGAGCAAACCCCGCACGGTTGAAGAAGTGAAAAATGATATTCGCGAGCGCGTCGGCCAGCGCGCGCCGTTTCTCCACGCCGACAAAATCGAAGCGGAAGAAGCCCTGGCGAAGATGCCAAACTTCGACGGCGAAACCTGGGCGACAGCATGGAACGATCTCGGCGTGCGCTGGGAAGACAAGGCCACCGCCGCGGAGAAATCCGGCAACGGAGCCCAAGCCAAAGAAGCGTTTTTGAAATCCTACGGCTACTATGGCATCGCGCGTCATCCGTTTCCGAGCACACCCGGCAAACATCACGGCTACAAAAAAACTCGCGAGACGTTTCTCGCGGCATCGAAGTATTTTGCAATCCCAGTGGAACGAGTTTCAATCCCGTTTCGGGACAAGACGATCGTCGGTCATTTGAGATTGCCGCAAGAACTGCCGGCGCCGATGATCATGCACTGGGGCGGCATCGACAACTGGAAAGAAGAACGCCATTCCTTCGGCGAGGCCTTTGTCAAAGAAGGCTGGGGTTGCTTCATCATCGACAGCCCGGGCACGGGAGAATGCCCGATGCTCGCCGGACCCGACGCCCATCAAGTGCACGTCGCCGTGCTCGATTACTTGCTCAAGCGTCCGGAGGTCGATGCCGAAAAGATCGCCGTCGTCGGCGCCAGCTTCGGTGGCTATTGGTCGACCAAACTGGCGCACCTGGCGCCGGAAACGCTGCGCGCCGCGGTCAACTGGGGCGGCGGTATCCATTATTTTTTCCAACCCGAGTGGCAGGAGCGCTCGCGCCACGCGGACTCCTACCTATTCGATTTGATCGAAGCGCGCGCCAATCTATTCGGCAAGAAAACTTTCGATGAGCTTTGCCAAGTCATGCCGGCGCTGTCGTTGCTCGATCAAGGACGGCTCGACAAATCTTGCGCGCCGCTACTGATTGTCAACGGCAAAGAGGACAAGCAGGTACCGCTGGAAGATTTCTACTTGCTCCTCGAGCATGGAAATCCTAAAGCAATAAGGCTATTTCCCGGCGGCCACATGGGTTCGATTTCGAATATCTTCAAAACCGTGATCGCGTGGCTGCACGCAAAACTGGACTGAGGTCATGAGCCTTTACCAATTGCAGAAGTTGATTTATCACGTCAATCGCGACGCGGCCCAACGCGAGCGCTATCGCCAAGATCCCGCAGCCTTCGTCAAAGGCTACGAATTGTCCGAGGCCGAATCCGCGGCGCTTTTAAACGTCGACGTACGCATGCTTTACACGATGGGCGTGCACTCGCTGTTGCTGAGACCTTTCACCCTGCTCAACAAAATATCCAATGAAGATTACGCCAAAGCGCTAAAAGGATTGGAGTGAGCCATGCCGATCGTATTTGCCTGTGCCGCCAGCCATGCTCCCGGAATGACCGCCTGGACGGAAGCCGCCCCCAAAGAGCAGGCGGAACATTTCCTCGGCAACTACCGCAAGCTCGGTGCATCGCTTGCCGCCGCAAAGCCCGACGCCATCGTTGCGCTCACGGTCGAGCACTGGGCGAATTTTTTTCTCAATAACATGCCGGCCTTTTGCATCGGCCGCGCCGACCATTACGACGGGCCCATCGAGGAGTGGCTGCGCATTCCCAAGGGACGCGTGCCGGGCGACGCGCCATTGGCGGCGGCACTTATCGACGCCTGCCTGGACGGCGGATTTGACCCGACATTCTCCGATGAATTACTGCTCGATCATGCAACCTATTTGCCGTTGCATTTCTTAAACCCGGATATGACTGTGCCGGTCGTGCCCGTGATCATCAACACGCTGACGCCGCCGATGCCGACGGCGAAACGCTGCTTCGCCTTTGGCCAATTTCTCGGCAAAGTTTTACAGGATAGTCCAAAGCGTATCGCGATGATCGCCACCGGCGGTTTGTCGCACTGGCCCGGCGAAGCGAAGCACGGCAAGATCAATGTTCCGTTCGACAAGAAGTTCTTGAATAACTTGATTGCACGCGATCTCGATCGATTGACCGCGTACAGCCACAATGAAATCAACGCCGAGGCCGGTTCGGGCGGCCACGAAATCAGAACCTGGATCGCCCTCGCTGGCGCCGTCGAGACTTGGCAACCCGAATTACTCGCCTACGAACCCGTGGTGCCATGGGCAACAGGCTGCGGTCTCGTAACATTCAACCCTTAGCCGCAATGCTTTGTATTACTATTGGCTGTTGCTTAATACCTACAAATGAAATTCAGCCTGCACAGCCTACACGGTGGTGTAAAAACTATCGATGAGATTCACAAGCGCGTCCAGCGCGCCGAAGATCTCGGCTATGACGGCATCTTTCTCGGTGAAAGCCATCTAAGCTCGATCGATTCTTTCCAAACGCTCGCCAGCTGCGCCATGATCACCAACCGCCTGCTGCTCGGCATCGCGGTGACCAACATGGTGTTTCGCCACCCCACGGTGCTCGCCGGCGCCGCCGCGTCGTTGAATGAGATTTCCAAGGGCCGTGCCATCTTCGGTCTCGGCACCGGCGACGGGCCGGTTTACACACAGGGACTAAAAGCGACGCGGATGAAAGAATTCGAAGAAGGCGTTCGCTTGATCCGCCTTCTCATCCAGGGCCATCGCGCCAAGTTCTCGACCGGCGATGTCGGCATCGGATTTACGATCAACAGACCCGCGCCGATCTACGTCTCGGCGGAAGGACCGAAGGGCCTGCAACTCGCCGGCCGTTCCGCCGACGGTGTGATTCTCGGCACCGGCTTCGATCTGCGCGTCTACGAATGGGCCAAGCAGAAAATACGCGAAGGCGCGGCGCAAGCCGGACGCAAGGAAAATGAAATCGCGATCATCGCCGCCGGCATGCTGTGCGT
>VBKX01000027.1 GCA_005879435.1 Deltaproteobacteria bacterium | reverse complement strand
CTGGCGGGCCAATCACGGTCCCAGTCGGAGAAGCTGTGCTCGGCCGGCTCTTCAACGTGACGGGCGATCCAGTCGATAATCATGGTCCGGTAAAATTTGAAAAACGTTATCCGATCCACCGCCCCGCGCCGTCGTTAACCGAACAGGATACCAAGGTGCAGATCCTCGAAACAGGAATCAAAGTTATCGATCTTGTTTGCCCATTTTCTAAGGGTGGCAAGGTCGGCGCATTCGGTGGCGCGGGCGTCGGCAAGACGGTCATCATCCAGGAATTGATCAACAACATCGCGATGAAACATGGCGGCGTCTCGATGTTTGCAGGTGTAGGCGAGCGCTCACGTGAAGGTAACGACCTTTACAAGGAAATGAGTGAGGCAGGCGTGATCGACCAAAAAGATTTGTCGAAATCGAAAGTCGGAATGGTTTTCGGCCAGATGAACGAGCCACCGGGCGCACGTTTGCGCGTCGGACTTTCCGCGCTGGCCATGACCGAATTTTTTCGGGACGAACGCAACCAGGACGTTCTTCTGTTCATCGACAACATCTTCCGATTTTCTCAGGCTGGCTCTGAGGTGTCCGCTCTGCTTGGCCGAACGCCGTCCGCAGTTGGTTATCAGCCGACGCTCGCGGCAGAGATGGGCGACTTACAGGAAAGAATTACATCCACGAACAAAGGATCGATCACATCGTTCCAGGCAGTTTATGTCCCGGCGGATGATCTCACCGACCCCGCGCCGGCAAATACATTCGCGCATCTGGATTCGACCATCGTGCTTGAGCGCTCAATCGCCGAGCTTGGAATTTATCCCGCAGTCGATCCGTTGGCATCGACATCCAAATCGCTCGCGCCGGAAGTTGTCGGCGAAGAACATTACAACGTCGCTCGCGGCGTGCAGCGTGTCTTACAACGTTACAAAGATCTGCAAGACATCATCGCGATTCTCGGCATGGATGAATTGTCCGAAGAAGACCGGATGACCGTCGCGCGGGCGCGCAAAATCCAACGCTTTTTGTCACAACCGTTTCACGTCGCCGAAGCGTTCACCGGCACGCCCGGCGCCTACGTGGAACTGAAAGACACGATCCGCGGCTTCAAAGAAGTCGTCGACGGGAAGCACGACGATATTCCTGAACAGGCTTTCTACATGGTCGGCACGATCGAGCAGGCGGTCGAAAAAGCCAAGAAGATGGCGGCGAGTTGAGAAGGCATCAGGCAATAGGCAACAGGCAATAGTAAGAAAAGGAAATTTCCAGGCCGGGGGCTAATGCCTATTGCCTCATGCCTGTTGCCTAGGAAGTTGTAATGGCAGACAAGATCAGACTCAGAGTGGTGACGCCGACCCGGCTGGTTCTGGATGAGGACGTCGATGAGGTAACCGCACATGGCGAATTAGGCGAGTTCGGTGTGCTACCCGATCACATCGCTTTTTTATCGACCCTCGTTGCCGGCGAACTGACTTATAAGCAGGGCGCCACGAAAAGAACCCTGGCTGTAGGCGGCGGTTACGCCGAGGTTTTGGATAATGTTATGACTGTGCTGGCGCCGGCCGCTGAATTCGCCTCTGAAATCGACGTTGCGCGGGCGCAACGCGCCAAGGAACGAGCCGAAAAGCAGTTGGCCCAACTTAATCGGGAAGAAAAAGATTGGGAGGTGGCCGAGACCGCGTTGCAGAGGGCTCTGGTGCGGCTACAGGTTGCCAGCAAAGAAGCAAGAAGATAATAGATAGGGAGACAAGGAGGACGATTTATGGCCGACGCCGCCAAACAAGAACCCGTCATTACGATGTGGAGCATGGAATTCACCTACGACCGATGGATGAAAAGTAAGGGGATTCCGATTCACCGGGGCTATTTTATTGAAGATCTGCGCACGATCGAGCTGGAGTGGTGGGAAGAGCGCGGCTGTAAATCGGCGTTTATCCAGCTGCTCGGGCAAGAAGGCGTGAGCGCATCGCGAGTCACGGAGGTCCCTCCCGGAAAATCGCTGCCGCCGGTGAAATTTGCTCTCGATGAGATCGTCTACGTGTTGTCTGGCCGCGGTCTGACTACGGTTTGGGCAAGTGAGGGTAAGCCCAAAAAGAATTTCGAGTGGCAAGAGCACTCGATGTTTCTAGTGCCGCGCAATCATTGGCACGTCTTCAGCAACATGCAGGGCGACAAACCGATCCGGCTGTTCCATTACAGCTATATGCCGATGGCGATGTCGGCGCTGCCGGAGCCCGACATGTATTTTAATAACCCGTACGAATCGAAAATTACCGTGGCGGATGGCGACTTTTATTCGGAAGCGAAGATGGTTCAAGCCAAGGATGCGGACGAAGGCTTGGGCATGCGCGCTTTCTGGTACGGCAATTTTTTTCCCGACATGCGCGCGTGGAACAAGCTCGATGCCAACGAGCGGCGCGGCGCCGGCGGCAAGAGCGTGTTCATGCAATTTCCAAATTCTGAACTGACCGCCCACATGTCGGTGTTCGCGCCGAAGACTTATAAGAAAGCGCATCGGCATGGGCCGGGCCGCGCGATTATCATCCCGGCGGGCGAAGGCTATTCGATCATGTGGGAAGAGGGCAAAGAAAAAATAGTCTGTCCGTGGCACGAATGCAGCATGATCACGCCGCCGGACAAGTGGTTTCACCAAGTTCCATGGCCACGCAGAGAAGGTTGAAGACCGCGCCAAGGATCAGATCGAGTATCCTAGAGAAGATCCGTTTATCCGCAAGAAATTCGAAGAGGAACTGGCCAAGCGCGGCATCAAGAGCATCATGCCCGATGAATGTTACACTAACCCGGACTATGAGTGGTCCAAGGCGATGGGTAAGCAATAGACCACTAACGGCGATAAATTTCCCAGAAGTTGTTTGTGGAATCCCCGCTCCAGCGAGTGGGGATTCCTTTTTCTAAAGGAAGCAAAAAAATGGCGGACAGAGGCAAGACTATGCACGATGACATTTACGATCACGACCATCCCGATAATTTTATCATCAAGGAAGACGAGATCGTCACCGATATCGAAGGGTTGGAAATGTTCTCGCTCAAAAGCGTGGGCATCGACATCGGATCTTCGACCTCGCATCTGATTTTCTCGCTGATCACGTTGCGCCGCGAAGGCGCCTCGCTCTCGGGAAAGTTTAGAGTCACTGCCCGCGAAGTCCTTTATCGCTCGCCGATCATGCTGACGCCTTACATTTCGGCGACCAAGATCGACACGGATAAGGTCAACGACTTCATCCACGCGGCGTACAAGGACGCCGGCCTGACGCCTGAGGATGTCGACACCGGCGCGGTGATTATCACCGGCGAAGCACTCAAGAAAGAAAACGCTCAACCGATCGTCGAAAACTTCGCCAAATATTCCGGCAAGTTCATCTGCGCTGCGGCGGGTCACAATCATGAAGCTTTGCTCGCAGCGTACGGCTGCGGCGCGGTGGATCTATCCAAGAGCGAACACAAAACCGTGCTCAACGTCGATATGGGCGGTGGAACCACGAAATTTTCACTCGTTGAAGACGGCGTCGTGTCCCAAACGGCTTCGATCAACGTGGGCGCGCGGCTGATCGCTTTCGACGACGACGACAAGATTACCCGCATCGAAGATGCCGGGCGAGTCATGATGAAAGAGGTGGGTTACAAGGTCGAGCTTGGGCAGAAAATCACCGACAAGATGAAAGAAGATTTTGGCGCTTACATGGCCAAAATCCTTTT
>VBKX01000209.1:9645-12370 GCA_005879435.1 Deltaproteobacteria bacterium | reverse complement strand
CTTCGATCGTGGCCTTGACCATGTTATGCGGGTTGTTGGAGCCGATGCATTTCGTCAATACGTTTTGAATCCCGGATGCTTCCACGACTGCGCGAACGCCGCCGCCGGCAATCACGCCGGTGCCGTCCGACGCCGGCTTGAGAATCACATATCCCGCGCCGTATCGACCGGTCACTTCGAAGGGAATCGTGCCGTCCATAACCGGTACTCGTATCAGATTCTTCTTCGCTTGCTCTAAGCCTTTGCGGATCGCCTCCGGCACTTCATTCGCCTTGCCCATGCCGTAGCCGACCAGCGAGCGGCTGTCGCCGACAACGACGAGAGCGCTGAAACTAAACCGGCGCCCGCCCTTGACCACTTTGGCTACCCGGCTGATGTGAACTACTTTTTCCTTGAGCTCTAAGCCTTGCGCATCAATCCGTTCCAAAGGCACCTCTCGTTTCGCGACGTCATGTCAAAATTCCAATCCGCCTTCACGAGCGCCATCGGCCAAGGCTTTTACGCGCCCGTGGAAAAGAAAACCATTACGGTCGAATATGACTTTGCTGATATTTTTTTGCTTGCAGACTTTCGCCAGCGCGAGCCCGACCTGCTTGGCTACTTCGACGCCTTTGCTCTTCTCAGCGGAGTCCGCGAGCTCGCCCGCAAGCGTAGATACCGCCGCCAAAGTTTTCCCCTGGGTGTCGGAGATGACCTGGGCATAAATATGCTTGTTGCTGCGAAATACGCAAACCCGTGGACGCGCATCCGTGCCGACGACTTTATGGCGAACACGCACCTTGCGGCGCAGCCTTGCGATATCTCCCCGTCTGTTCATGATCTCGGATTCCTCAACGCTCTACTTTCCACTTGCCGAACCCACTGCCTTGCCCGCTTTGCGCTTAATGAACTCTTCACGATACTTAATGCCCTTTCCCTTGTACGGCTCCGGCGGCCTGAGGTCACGGATCTTTGCGGCCGTTTCACCGAGCAACTGGCGATCCGCGCTGCTGAGCGTGATGATGATCTGGCGCTCCACTGATGCCGTCGCCCCCTGCGGCAGCGGAAAAACCAGCGGATGGGAGTAGCCCAAAGTCATGTGAACTTCCTGACCCTTGACTTCGGCCCGATAGCCGACGCCGTTGATATCCAGCACACGGTTAAATCCTTGACTCACCCCCTGGGCCATGTTCGCGATGAGCTTTCGAGTGAGGCCATGCAGCGCGCGGATCTTGCGATCATCGAGCTGGCGTTCGACGCGCACGACATTGCCGTCGACTCTAACTTCCACGCCCGCGGGAATCGCCGCTTGTAGTTTTCCTTTCGGCCCCTCCAAGCGAACACCACTTGGGTCGATCGCGACCTTGACGCCTGCGGGAATGGTTACCGGTAATTTTCCAATGCGTGACACCTGGCACCTCGAATCAAACTACCACACAGAGCAAATCAGTTCTCCGCCGACCTTGGCTTTTTGAGCTTCCCGGTCGACCAGTATTCCCTTGGGTGTCGAGAGAACATGAATCCCCAAACCCTTGCGAACGGGCGTCAAGGCTTTTGCGCCAACGTAAACTCGACGGCCCGGCGAGCTCACGCGTTTCATCCCTGAAATGATCGGCCGACTCTCGCGGTCGAACTTAAGTTGAATGACTATTTCGTCACCGCCGCCAATCGATGCCTTAACCTTCTTCTGGTCTTTCAGATAGCCTTCTTGAATTAGAATTTTTACAATGTTCTCTTTCAAACGCGACCATGGAACGGCGACTCTCTGGTGCCGCGCTCGTGACGCATTTCGTATCCGTGTTAGCAAGTCCGCAATCGGATCCGTCATTCCCATGATTCTCTCCGTAGCCTACCAACTGGCTTTAATGAGTCCGGGGATATGGCCTTTCCGCGCGTGATCGCGCAGACAAAGCCGGCACATACGAAAGCGCCGGTAAAAAGCTCGCGACCGGCCGCAAAGCGGACAGCGATTGTACTCCCGCACTTTAAATTTATTCGGCCTTTCAGCCTTAATTCGAAGACAGGTCTTAGCCAATGGAAGTCTCCCTCTCTCGACTAACTGGCGAACGGCATGCCCATCAGTTTGAGCAGCGCGCGACCTTCCTGGTCCGTTTTCGCCGTGGTTGCTATCGTAACCGTCATGCCGCGCGTTTTTTCGACTTTATCGGCATGAATTTCCGGGAAAATGATCTGCTCGCGCAAACCCAACGAATAATTGCCCCGGCCATCAAACGAGCGATCCGACACTCCCTTGAAATCACGAACTCGCGGCAGCGCCACGTGAATCAAGCGGTCTAAGAATTCGTACATGCGCTCTTGGCGTAAGGTGACCATGCAGCCGATCGGCACGCCCTCACGCAGTTTGAAATTCGCGATGGCCTTTTTCGCGTGCGTGACCACGGGTTTTTGCCCGGTGATCAAGGTAATCTCAGCGACCGCCGCATCGACAACTTTGATATTCTGCGTCGCCTCGCCCAAACCGACGTTCAATGTGATCTTCGCCAGGCGCGGCACTTGCATGGAGTTCTTATAGCTGAACTCCTTCATCATGGCCGGGACAACATCGCTCTTATATTTGGTTTTCAATCGTGCCATGCTCGCACCATTAATCCAAAGCTTCGTTGCATCTGCGGCAAATTCTGATCTTTTTCCCATCCCCGAGGATCTTCCGGCCGATCCTTACGGGCGCGTTACATTTGTCGCACAGAATCATGATATTGGAGGCATGAATGGACGCCTCTTTTTC
>VBKX01000209.1:6370-9640 GCA_005879435.1 Deltaproteobacteria bacterium | reverse complement strand
CGGACCGCGCGGCTTGGTATGCCGCTTGACCATATTGAGTCTTTCGGCAATGACTGCATCTTTGTCCTGCAGAACTCGCAGCACCTTGCCGGTTTTGCCGCGTTCCTTACCGCCGATCACCATCACGCTGTCATTCTTACGAATCTGCACGAGCACCTTCTCCTCGATATCCGACTAGAGCACTTCGGGCGCTAGGGAAATAATTTTCATGAATTTCTTCGCCCTAAGCTCTCGCGCCACCGGTCCGAAGATACGCGTTCCGATGGGCTCTTTTTGATTATCGATCAATACTGCCGAATTATTGTCGAAGCGAATATAGGTGCCGTCGGGCCGGCCCAATTCCTTGGCCGTGCGCACAACAACGGCTTTCATGACCTCGCCCTTTTTGACTTTGCCGTTGGGGATAGCTTCCTTAACGGACACCACGATAATATCGCCAATTGAGGCGTATTTACGTTTGCTGCCGCCCAGCACTTTTATGCACTGCACGCGGCGCGCACCGGAATTGTCGGCCACGTCTAATGTCGTTCGCATCTGGATCATGGATCAACCTCGACGTCCTTCCACGAGCGACACCTAAGCGTCGGCTCCCTTCGACTCTTCTCGAGTCGTCGCGTGTCCTCTTTCGAGGACTTTGCTGACACGCCAACGCTTATCCCGGCTAAGCGGACGACACTCCACGATAAGCACGCGATCACCGACATGACATTGATTGCTCTCGTCGTGCGCCTTCACTTTGGAGCGGCGTCGCAGGATTTTTTTATACCTCGGGTGCATGACCGTCCGCTCGATGGAAACCACCACGGTCTTTTGCATGCGGTCACTGACGATCAGTCCCGTTCTTTCTTTTCTCAACCCTGACGTGTTCATGCTCATCCTCTTTGCTCCCGGGGCGCTCGTTCACGCAGAATGGTTTCGACACGGGCAAGGTCGCGTTTGGTTTCTTTGAGCTTCATAGGATTCTCTAGCCGACTGGTGGCGCGCTTTAGTTTTAGATTGCCGATTTCCTCGTGCAAAGAGAGCCGTTTTTGTGCTAGATCCTCCACGCTCATCTCCCGCAGTTCTTTAGCTTCCATGGGCCACACTCCTGCGCTGCACGGTGATCGTCGGGATCGATAGCTTATGCGCTGCTAGGCGAAATGCCTCCTTGGCGAGCGGCCCTTCGACGCCTTCCATCTCGAACAAAATTCGACCCGGTTGGACGACGGCAACCCACATCTCGGGAGCTCCTTTTCCTTTTCCCATCCGGGTTTCCAACGGCTTTTTGGTCAACGGCTTGTCAGGAAAAATCCGAATCCAAACCTTGCCGCCGCGTTTGAGATACCGCGTCAAAGCGACGCGCGCCGCCTCAATCTCGCGCGCGCTCATCCAGCCGCGCCCAACTGCTTTGAGGCCAAAATCTCCAAAGGCCAAGGTCGAACCGCGATGGGCCGTCCCCCGGCGACGGCCTTTCTGTAGTTTTATTTTTGCTAGATTCGTCGCGATTCGGCCGATCCGTTCATCCGCCCAACATCGCCTTTTGCTGTTCTTCTTCCTCGGTCAAAACCTCGCCACGAAAAATCCAAACTTTGACGCCGATCACGCCGTAGGTGGTGCGCGCTTCGGCGAACCCATAACTGATATCCGCGCGCAGCGTGTGCAGCGGCACGCGTCCTTCACGGTACCACTCCGTGCGCGCAATTTCAGAACCGCCCAAACGACCGGCCGACTGGATTCTCACG
This sequence comes from Deltaproteobacteria bacterium, assembly GCA_005879435.1. Classification (GTDB taxonomy): domain Bacteria; phylum Desulfobacterota; class Binatia; order UBA9968; family UBA9968; genus DP-20. The sequence continues at coordinate 7,919 of VBKX01000209.1, read as the reverse complement.
CCCTGCGCGCCCATGCGCATGGCGCGGGAAACGCTTTCCTTCATGGCGCGGCGAAAAGCAACGCGGCGCTCTAATTGCAAAGCGACGTTCTCCGCGGCGAGCTGGCCATCGAGGTCCGGTCTGCGAACCTCATGAATATTGATGTAAGTTTCCCGATGGGTCAGTTTGGTGATTTCCTCTTTGAGTTTTTCGATCTCGGCGCCCTTTTTGCCGATCACGATACCCGGTCGTGCCGTGTGAATATTGATCTTTGCTTTGTTGGCCGCCCTTTCGATCTCAATGCGCGAGATTCCGGCGTGGTAGAGCCGGCTCTTTAAGAATTTTGTTATTCGAAAATCTTCATGGAGCAGTTTGGGATAATCGTGACGCGCGAACCACTTCGAGTCCCAGGACTCGATCACGCCGAGACGAAACAATTTCGGATGCGTTTTTTGACCCATGAAGCTCTAACTCCTCTCCTGCGCTTCGTCGAGGACTATGGTCACGTGGCTGAGCCGTTTACGCACCCGCGTGGCCCGTCCTTGAGCGCGGGAAGTAAAGCGCTTCCACATACCGGCTTCGTCCACCTTGGCCTGCTTGATGAACAGACGATCGACATCGACGCTCTGAGTGTTCTCGGCATTCGCCACCGCCGTCCGCACAGTCTTTGCGACAATACCCGCGGAGCGCTTGGGCGTGAATTTGAGTATGTTCAACGCCTCTTCGACACCTTTGCCGCGAATTTGATCGACCACTAATCGAACTTTTCTCGGCGAGATTCGGACAAACTTTGTGATCGCGCGTGCTTCCATATTTTCGTTACTTGCGAAGAAATTTATCGGACGGTATCAATCTTTCGTTTGAAAAGCGCTCACTCCCCTATGTTTTTGCCGCCGGCGCTGCTGCAACCGGCGCTCTTGGCGCCGCCGTGACCGGTGCACCCGTCGTTTCTTTAGCCTCGGCCTTCCGATCGCCCTAATGCGCGAAAAAAGTCCGCGTTGGGGCAAATTCACCGAGCTTATGGCCAACCATATTTTCGCCGACAAATACCGGAATAAACTTCCGACCGTTATGCACGCCGATCGTGAGTCCGACCATCTCGGGAGTCACAGTCGAGCGCCGCGACCACGTGCGAATTACCTGTTTCTGACGCGATTCACTGATCGCGGCAATTTTTTTCAAAAGATGCTGGTCGACAAAAGGCCCTTTTTTGACCGAACGCGCCATCGCTACCTACCTTTTCTCCGCTGAACAATATACTTGTCGGACGAATGGTTTTTTCTCGTCTTATAACCCTTGGTCGGTTTACCCCAAGGCGTCATCGGATGATTTCCCTTCGACCTGCCCTCACCGCCGCCGTGCGGATGATCGACCGGGTTCTTGGCGATACCGCGCGTCGTCGGTCGAAACCCCAGCCAGCGAATCCTCCCCGCCTTCCCCCAGGAGACATTCTCTTGGTCGGCATTTCCAACTTGACCCACCGTAGCGCGACAATCAGCCAGGACATAGCGTAGCTCGCCCGAAGGAAGTTTGATCAAAGCATAGGAGCCTTCCTTGGCCATCAGCTGGG
>VBKX01000209.1:0-6344 GCA_005879435.1 Deltaproteobacteria bacterium | reverse complement strand
GGGATAAATTTGAGCGGCAAGGAATTGCCAGGCTGAATATCGACATTGTCGTCGCCGGCGAGCACTGAGGCGCCTACCTGCAAGCGTTCAGGTGCGAGAATATAGCGCCGTTCGCCATCGGCATAGCAGAGCAATGCGATGCGCGCCGAACGGTTGGGATCGTATTCGATCGCTTCGACCTTGGCCGGGACGTTAAGTTTGTTGCGCTTGAAATCGATCACGCGATACAGCCGCTTGTGCCCACCGCCACGATGATCTGCGGTGACCCGGCCGGTGTTGTTACGTCCGCCGCTATGGTTGAGCCGTTCGCGCAAACCCTTCTCTGGTGTCGTCTTAGTAACTTCATCGAAACTGAGTCCGGTGCGAAAGCGCATACCTGCGGAGGTAGGTTGATAGGTCTTAATGGCCATGGGCTAATCTCTATTTATTTTATGCTCCACCAAAAAAATCGATCTTATCGCCATCTTTGAGCGTTACGTAAGCTTTCTTCCAATCGGAGCGGCGCCCGATGTTTTTCCCGATGCGGCGCATCTTGCCTAGATAGCGTGCCATGCGGACTTGGGTGACTTTGACCTTGAAAAGCGTTTCGACCGCGTATTTGACTTCGATCTTGTTGGCGTCTGGTCGAACCTTGAACAAAACCTGATTGGCGCTTTCCGTGAGTAGCGTGCCTTTTTCCGAGACTAGCGGCGCTTTGATGACATCGTGCGGGCTCTTCATGCGGAGATATCGTAAACGTTCAACCCTTCCACGCGCAGCACTATGACTTCGGGCAGGTTGCGCGCTGACCGCTCCATTTCTGCATCCGACTCAGCGATCACGATCAACGCGCTTTTGACCTTCAACTCGACCAACGCCTGGGCCATGATCTTTGTCTTCGCCGCTTCCAGCTCGAGCTTGTCAACTACAATAAGCTTGTCGTCGCGCTTCTTGAGGCTTAGGGCCGACAACAAAGCCTCCCTTCGGGCCGTCCTCGGTATTCGATAGGAATAGTCGCGCGGCTGGGGACCGAAGACCGTGCCGCCACCGACCCAGATCGGCGAGCGGATACTACCCGCGCGCGCGCGGCCTGTACCTTTTTGCCGCCAGGGCTTTTTACCGCCGCCGCGGACGAATCCCTTGGACTTGGTCGCGGCGCTGCCAGCGCGCCGATTAGCGAGTTGCATGACCACGGCCTGATGAAGTAAGTGAGAGCGCGTCTTTGCGCCAAAAATCGACTCGTTAAGCTGCGGTTGTATTACGTGGACTTCCATTGTGCTTACCCTTTGGCCGCCGGGCGCAAGATGACGACGCCGTGCTTTGCCCCGGGCACCGCGCCGCGGACAAGCATTAAATTCTCCTCGGCGCGAATATCCACGACCTCAAGATTCTGCGTCGAAACTTGCTCGTTACCCCAGTGGCCCGCCATTTTCTTGCCTTTGCGCACGCGTCCGGGATAGGACCGATTGCCGATCGAGCCACCGTGACGAAAATATTCGTGCGTGCCGTGCGAACCTGGAAAACCGGCGAAAGACCAGCGCTTGATGACACCGGAAAAGCCATGTCCTTTGGAGACGCCGGTCACATCGATGCGATCACCGACCTTGAAAAGATCGCTCGCCTTGATCTCTTGGCCGACTTCGTAGGTAGACACGTCATCGACGCGAAACTCCTTCAAGACTTCGAAAGCGCCCTTGCCGGCCTTGGCCATATGACCCTGCGCGGCTTTGTTCACACGCTGTGCCTTCCGAGTGCCGAAACCAACTTGCAGCGCGTTGTAGCCATCCGTCGATGTTTGCTTTTTTTGCACCACGACGCACGGGCGGGTTTCAACGATCGTGACCGGGACCACGTTGCCCTCGGCGTTGTAGAATTGCATCATGCCGACTTTTCTGCCGATGAGTCCTGTCATATTCACATTCCAATTCGCGCGACGTACGAGCTTAAAGTTTGCCGCGTCTCACTGCAGCTTGATCTCAACATCGACCCCGGCCGCAATATCGAGTTTGCCCAGCGCGTCAATGGTTTGTTGCGTTGGCTCAAGAATGTCGAGAAGCCGTTTGTGCGTACGGATTTCGTACTGATCCCGCGACTTTTTATCGACATGAGGCGAGCGGTTGACGGTGAACCTTTCAATCCTCGTCGGCAACGGAATCGGACCCGCTACCCGACCACCGGTGCGCCTCACCGTCTCGACAATCTCCCCCACCGACTGATCCAGCACGCGGTGGTCGTAGGCTTTTAACCGAATCCTAATCTTCTCGTTCATACTTCGTCATCCGACTTGCCATCAAACTTGGCGATAATTCCCTCGGCGACCGCCGCGGGAACAGGTTCGTAATGAGCAAACTGCATGGTGTAAGTCGCTCTCCCTTGAGTCATCGATCGCAAATCAGTGGCATATCCGAACATTTCCGCCAACGGCACGCGCGCATCGATCGCCTGCGCGGCGGGCCGCGTGTCCATCCCCAAAACCTTGCCGCGTCTCGAACTGATATCACCGATCACATCGCCCATAAACTCTTCCGGCACTACCACTTCGACCGACATAATCGGCTCGAGCAGCACGGGATTAGCCTTGCGCATAGCGGCCTTAAAGGCCATCGAGCCGGCAATCTTGAAAGCGATCTCCGAAGAATCGACGTCATGATAACTGCCATCGAAAAGAGTGGCTTTAACGTCTACCACAGGATAGCCGGCGAGGGCGCCATTTTCGGTCGCTTCTCTAATACCTTTTTCCACGGCAGGGATGTATTCCCGTGGAATGGAACCGCCCTTGATCGCATCGACAAATTCAAACCCGGCGCCGGGTTGCTGCGGCTCGAGGGTGATCCAAACATCGCCGTACTGGCCGCGGCCGCCGGTTTGGCGGACGAAACGGCCTTGCTGTTCAACTTTTTTGCGAATGGTCTCTTTATAGGCAACCTGAGGCTTGCCGACATTGGCGCCGACATTGAACTCGCGCAGTAGGCGATCGACGATAATTTCGAGATGAAGCTCGCCCATGCCGGATATAATCGTCTGGCCGGTTTCCTCATCGGTGCGGACTTTGAAGGACGGATCTTCCGTCGCCAGCTTTTGGAGAGATAGACCTAGCTTTTCTTGGTCCGCCTTGCTTTTCGGTTCGATCGCGATCGATATAACTGGATCGGGAAAATCAATCGACTCGAGCATGATCGGCTCGTCTTCATCGCATAACGTATCGCCGGTCGTCGCGGTTTTCAGTCCGACTGCGGCGGCGATATCGCCGGCATAAACTTCCTTGATCTCTTCGCGCTTGTTCGCGTGCATTTTCAACAAGCGGCCGATTCGTTCTCTTTTGCTTTTTGTCGAATTATAAACACTGGACCCGGAGGTAATCGTCCCGGAATAGACGCGAAAAAACGTCAGAGTACCGACGAATGGATCCGTCATAATTTTGAACGCCAGCGCCGAAAAGGGCGCGTCATCTTTTGCCGGCCGTTCGGCCGGAGTGGTCGTTCCCGCTTCGACACCTTTGACCGGCGGAATATCTTGAGGCGATGGGAGATAATCCACGACCGCGTCCAACATCGGCTGCACGCCTTTGTTGCGAAACGCTGAACCACACAGTACGGGCACGATCTTGAGAGAAAGAGTCCCCTTACGAATCGCCACGCGAAGTTCACTTTCAGAAATATCTTTGCCTTCGAGATATTTCTCCATGATCGCTTCGTCGCTGTCAGCAACAGTTTCGATTAACTTCTCGCGATATTCCTGAGCCTGTGTCCTAAGATCAGCGGGGATGGGTTCCTCATGGAATTTAGCGCCGAGACTTTCCTCTTCCCACACAACCGCCTTCATCCCTACTAAATCGACGACCCCGGTAAACTTCTCTTCAGCGCCGATCGGAAGCTGCACAACGGCCGGGCGAGCGCCCAGTCGATCCTCGATCATTTTAACGACGCGAAAAAAATCCGCGCCCAGCCTGTCCATTTTATTCACAAATGCCAGACGCGGCACGCCGTATTTGTCAGCCTGCCGCCACACGGTCTCGGTCTGCGGCTCCACGCCGCCGACCGAACAAAAAACCGCTACGGCACCGTCGAGCACGCGCAGCGAGCGCTCGACTTCGATGGTAAAGTCAACATGCCCCGGAGTATCGATAATATTCACCCGATGATCGCGCCACAGGCAAGTGGTAGCTGCCGAAGTTATCGTAATTCCACGCTCCTGTTCCTGAACCATCCAGTCCATTGTCGCCGTACCCTCGTGCACCTCGCCGATCTTATAGTTGATCCCGGTGTAATAAAGGATGCGCTCGGTAGTCGTGGTTTTGCCCGCATCGATGTGCGCCATAATCCCGATGTTGCGGGTCTTCTCTAAAGGAACAGTTCGTGCCATTTGTCTTTGCGCGGAAAAAAAGGAGGCGGTCAGCCCGCCTCCTTTTCCAACGTCACTGACGTTGTAATTTTACCAACGATAATGGGCGAAAGCGCGATTGGCCTCCGCCATTCTGTGTGTATCTTCCTTTTTCTTGATCGCGGTGCCGCGATTATTCGCTGCATCGATCAATTCGGCGGCCAATTTTTCTTCCATCGACTTTTCCGCCCTAGCGCGCGCCAGCCGCCGCTGCGGCCGCACTTCCACCGGCACTTGATAAGTCGCGCCGCCAACACGGCGAGAACGGACTTCAACGTTGGGGCGAGTGTTTTCTATGGCCCGCTTAAAGACTCCCAGAGCGTCCTCTTTCGCTTTGGCGGTTACGATATCCAACGAGCGATACAATATCGATTCCGCCACGCTCTTCTTACCGCGGCTCATTATCGTGTTAACGAATTTAGCCACCACCTTGTCCCCATATTTGGGGTCCGGCAAGATTTCGCGCTTTCGGACTTCACCTTTGCGTGGCATGGGATCCTACTTCGGTCTCTTTGCCCCGTATTTGGAGCGACCCTGTCTGCGTTCCTGAACACCAATGGAATCCAAGGTTCCTCGGATAATGTGATAGCGCACGCCGGGCAGATCTTTGACGCGGCCGCCGCGAATCAAAACTACGGAGTGTTCTTGCAAGTTGTGCCCTACCCCGGGAATGTAGGAAGTCACTTCAATCCCGTTGGTGAGCCGAACGCGCGCAACTTTCCGTAACGCCGAATTAGGCTTCTTTGGCGTTGATGTGTACACGCGGGTGCACACCCCGCGCTTCTGCGGGCAACTCTGCAGCGCTGGCGCGGTGTTTTTTCGGCGTTGTTTTTCGCGGCTTTCACGCACTAATTGACTAATCGTCGGCATATTTTCTCATTCACATGATGACTTGGATTCTGGGGAATAGTTTGTTACGTGGAATCCCCCGAGAGAAATCCTGTTATTAGCAAAATACCTTAACATTGTCAAAGCTCAGGCTTCCGCAGCCTGAGAAATCGTACCGTTTGGACCCTCCGGTTCGTCGATTTCGATTTCTGTTTTGGCGTACTTCGCCACGCCGGTCCCGGCCGGAATCAAACGACCCATGATGACGTTTTCTTTCAGGCCACATAGGAAATCGACTTTGCCTTGGATCGCGGCCTCCGTAAGCACTTTGGTGGTTTCCTGGAATGAGGCCGCCGAGATGAAGCTTTCTGTTGAAAGTGAAGCTTTAGTGATGCCGAGCAGGAGAGGCTCCGCCACGGCGGGTTTGCCCCGATCACCGATGGCCTTTTGGTTCTCTTCATCGAAGCGCCATTTTTCGACTTGATCACCGATCAAAAACTCGGTATCGCCGACCTCTTTGATGCGCACTCGGCGCAGCATTTGCCGCACGATGACTTCAATATGCTTATCGTTAATACGCACGCCCTGCAGGCGGTAAATTTCTTGCACCTCGTCGACCAGATACTTAGCCAACGCCTTTTCGCCGAGAATGTTCAAGATATCATGCGGATTCGACGAGCCGTCCATCAAAGCTTCCCCCGCCCTGATCCGATCGCCGTCGTGCACGCTGATATGTTTGCCCTTAGGAATCAGATACTCACGCGGCTCGCCCACCTCGGGAGTGACGACAACTTTCCGTTTGCCTTTGGTGTCTTTGCCGAAGGATACGACGCCGTCGATTTCAGTGATGACCGCGAACTCTTTCGGCTTGCGTGCTTCGAAGAGTTCCGCCACTCGCGGTAAACCGCCGGTAATATCCTTGGTCTTGGTCGTCTCACGGGGCATTTTCGCCAACACATCACCGGCATAAACCGTCTGGCCTTCTTGAACGTTGATGTGCACGCCCACGGGCAAGAGATAGCGCGCTTCAGAAGTGACGGAGAGCCGTGCCGTTTGTCCCTCGATATCTTTGATCGAGATGCGCGGCCGTTTGTCGACGTCTTTGGAGTCGGTGATGATTTTGGTCGATAGGCCGGTTCGCTCGTCAACTTTCTCTT
>VBKX01000208.1 GCA_005879435.1 Deltaproteobacteria bacterium | reverse complement strand
CCATGAGGATCAGCGTATTCCTGTTTGCAGCGGCGACGCTGGTCCGGAGCCGGTCCATCTGGTTGCGCTCGCGCTCGACCAACTGAGTGACGAAATCTTCGATGCGCCGATAGAGAGGATACTGCTTGTTCTGCTGCAGCCGCATCGCATCTTCGACTTTACCGTCCCGAATCAGGTTTGCAATATCGGCCACGGTGGTCAGCGCTTCACCCTGGGCGGCGCGGATCCGTTGGATCAGCTCCACCTCTTCCGGTTGAGCGGCCTTCTCAAGACGGGCCAGTGTATTGTTGAAGCGGTTGTTCTCGCGAAGAATGTTTTCGACCGTCGCTTCGCTCCTCAAGAGAAAAGCCATGGCCGTGAAGTTCATCTGCATGGCCAGGGCGTGCTGGATATCCTGCGACCAGTGCACGCGTTCGTGAGCTTCATCCAAGAGCCTGCCCTGACTGGACATTTTGGCGATTGTCTGAAGGCTCAATGCGCCAATACCGATCACCAACAACGCGACGAGGAGATAGCCGGCGAGCAGTTTTGCATGAACCGAGGCCTTGATGGCCGCAACCCAATGGACCAACCTTCCCAACGGTGATCGGGTCAGGAGAAAATGTACGATTCTTTCTTCCAATCCGGCCGGAGTCGGAACGGAGATCAAATCGCCGTCAGGAAGAGTGACTTCTTGTTTTGACACGTAGCTACTCTGGGGATCTAGCGCGAAGCTAGCAAACGCCAATCTACTTCGTCAAGGTACGGTTCATTCACGCACCTGTTTGACAGGATGCTTAGCTGTCGAATAGTTTAGCTGCAGAAGATCAAAACGAGCTGTACTGCGCTAAATTTTTCCGGTGATCGCCGACTATTAAGTGTCGTCGGCCACCTCGCCGCGTTAAAGGGGAAGTTGCGAGGAAAACGATGCCAGTCTTCGAGTTCAGATGTAAAAAGTGCCAAGCAATCACCGAGATTCTTTGCTGGGGCGCCGGGTTGGCGCAGCACGGTGTGACTTGCGGTCAGTGCGGCAGCAAGGCCACGGTGAAGGTGATTTCGCGGGTGAGTTTCAAGGTCGCGAAGCCGGCCAAGTACGGCGAAGAGTTTCTGCACAAAGCCCGACCATTTCTACGCAGGCAAAAAGAAACGGCGGAATATTTCGCCGAAGGGAAGGGCTCGGAAGATTCCAGGACGTTTGAACTCGCGGAGCAGATCGGCGATCGCGTCGATCGAATGCTCGCGACTCGAGTGCCATCGCGCAAATTAAAGTAATTCGACTCGCTGTTCTAAGGGAGGCGAAGCAATGTGGAACGGATTTAAGGTCATCGATTCGGACGCGCACCATCATGAGCCGATGGATATGTGGGACCGCTACTTAGAGCCGGAGTACCGGGACCGCGTTCCCAAAGTCATCGGCATGCAGCGCAATTTCTACGTCTATGCGCAGGATAACCAGTTGTCTCCCGTATTAGAAGCGGGCTCGCCGATCCCTGCTCATCACGATAAATGGATGGCGGACAAATACGGCGAAGCTTACGACAAATGGTGGTCTCCTGACATTCGCCTCAAAGACATGGATCGCTTCGGCTGGGACATCCAGGTCATACTCTCGACCAACGGAAACCGGGTCATGGAGAGTGCGATAAAAAATCCTCAAGTTGGCGGCGCCATGGCTCGGGCGTATCACAACTGGTGTCATGATTATGCCAGCGCCGCCCCGGCGCGCCTGAAGTTCACCGCCACTCTGCCCGCGGGCGATAGCGAAGCGATGGTTTCAGAAGCCCGACGCGCGGTGGAGAAACTTGGCGCCGTCTCGGTGCGCAACCCATTGCTGCCGCCGGGCAAATGGTCGCACGAACCCGAATACGACGGCTTGTGGCAGCTCGCCAGCGATCTGGATTTTCCGATCTCCGTCCATGGCGAGTCGCGCCATGTTCGGGCCGCGCCGTTTCGTGCGCTCCGAGCAGACGAGGGACCTTTCAGCGCGCTCGATCACGTGATCGGTTTTCCAATGGACAACATGGTGACCATGGCGCACTTTATTTTCACGGGCATCTTGGATCGCTTTCCTAAGCTGCGGCTTGGCATCTTGGAGTCCAACGCCGGATGGGCCAATTTTTGGCTGCCGCGCATGGACGATCACTCTCATGGGCGCCGGCTTATCCTCGGCGCTGGCTTGCCGATGAAGCCGAGCGAGTACGTCAAACGGCAATGTGTGATCTCTGCCGACCCGGACGAACCTGGCCTCGACGGGGTGATCGATTTTATGGGCGACGATAATCTCGTCTGGAATACCGATTATCCTCATCCGGATGCGCCGGACCCGGATAAAGTTTTGCCCTGGTTCTCGGCTCAACCCATTTCGGACGACAGCAAGCGAAAAATATTGTGGGATAACGCAATCAGACTCTACGGTCCGCGACTGTTGGAAAGCACTCCATAGGGTTTGCGAATGCGACGTTGCTTCAGGAGAATTCTTTAAATTCGCGGGCGGTGGAATTCTTTGAAGATCGCTAGCGAGCAACCGCCACTCGACTATCTGCGCAGTTACTTTCTTGCGCTTGCTTTATGAGGTCGTCTATCGGCTTCATTTCCATTCAGCCGGGATTCCACTTTCTTCTGTCCAATTCGGTTTAGTCCAACAAATCTTTTTCTTTGAGCTTCCTCGGCAAGTAAGTCTTGGTCAGGTATTGAAAGTCTTTGTTGGCGAGAGCGTCGAGCTCGAACTTGAGACCGCTGGTGAGCATGCCTTTGATTTCATTCTGCCATTCTTTTTTCTGAAACCATTTGTGCCGACGTTGCGCGGTAGCCCATAGCGATCGGGGTCGGCGCTGGAAAAACCGATGAACTTCGCCTTGGGAATGGCCATGCGTTGGCTTTCGAAGGCGAGATTGATCGAGCCCTGCTTTACGACGGAGTAGATGTAGTAACCCCAGGGATCGTTGTCGACGAGGACGTAAACGGGAAGCTTGTATTCTTCGTGCAGCCGGCGCGCGAGGCGGCGCACACCGCGAGGCGGTTGGCCGTTGCCCGTGAGCAGGATGCAGTTGTAGCGGCGCCAGAATTTGTCTTCCGAGAGGCGGTTCCACTGGGTGCCTTTCTCGACGAGCAGGACGAAGTCCGCGGTGCATTTTGTGATCTGGATATATTCTGGCTCGACGATGGACGGTACCGAATAGCCGCCTTTGCCGAGCCGCGTGCAATCCACTCGGTCGCCGTCGTCGACCAGCACCAAGGGTCCGACGACGGTCCCGGAGTTCTCGGCGCGCACGTGGAGCTCTTCGCGCAGGGCTTCGAGCGTGACTTCGAGATCTTCGATCAGCGGATCGGATTCATTCTGGCCGTCGAAGGTGTTTTCGTGCGAGTCCTTAATCGTGTGCTTGGTGCGGTAATAAATCTCTCTGAGAGAAGTCGTCAGGTTCGCGCGCTGTAGCTCAGAGAGGGCGTCGGCCACGAGCACGGTCTGCATGAACTTTTTGGCCATACCTACGTTGAAAA
>VBKX01000028.1 GCA_005879435.1 Deltaproteobacteria bacterium | reverse complement strand
CCCTGAAGAATATGTCAATCGGAGACATAGCTGGCGTCTGTGCGCACTTTTGTTCGGCGCATAGTCGTGATAATTAAGCCCGGTGAATTAGCGAGGTGAAGCCATGGTGCGCCGGTCGCTCAATGACTTGTTGACCATCGATTTGCACGCTGATGCTCTCGCTCGACAGCAGTGGCGCGACTTCGGCAATGGTCTTTCAATGTCGCGCCTCGCGCGCGAAGGGCAGCGCGAGTTGGTGCTTTACCGGATCGCCGCCGATGCTTCGCCTGACGCGTTCGTAAAGCACGAGCATATCGGCGGCGAGCTCTATCTCGTGCTCAGAGGCACGATTATTGACGAGACAGGCGAGTACGAAAAGGGCGATATTGTGTTCTTGGATCCGCACTCGGTACACACGCTGCGGGCGATCGGCGAGACGATCGTTTTAGTTTTTTGGCCGGCGGGAGTGCGCCTCGTCGATTGACCGAAGTCAATTTTCCGGTTCAGCAATAGGAGGCAAAATGAAAACACTAGGATTCATCGGAACGGGTGGCATGGGTAGTGGCATGGCGGCCAACTTGGTCAAGGCAGGAAACAAATTGGTCGTCAATGATTTGCGCCGCGAGCAGTCAAAGGGGCTCGAAAGTCAGGGCGCAGTTTTCAAAGACTCGCCGAAAACCGTAGCTGAGTCCTGTGAAATCGTTCTCTCGATGTTGCCGTACAATGACGCGGTCCGCGCCGTTGCTCTTGGCGCGGGCGGTTTGCACGAGGCGATGAGCGGCGCAAAGCTCTGGATCGATTTCAGCAGCATCGACAAGAAGACCATCATCGGCGTCAATGCCGAGCTTTCAAAAAAGGGCTGGACCGTTGTCGATGGCTCGGCGGGCGGAGTTGAAGAAGCGGCGGCGGCCGGGACGTTGTCCCTCTGGCTTTCAGGATCGAAAGCGGTCTTCGACGAGCATCAGGCCGTGTTCAAAGCCATGGGAAACAAAGTGCTCTACGTCGGTGAGCTAGGCAACGCTAAGCTGGTGAAAAATGCCATGGCCATGTTCGCCGCGGTGACCCATTTAACCTTGGCGGAAATTTGCTCCTGGCTTAAAAAAGGCGGGCTGACCGAAGATACTTTCCGCACGATCCTGAAAAACTCGCAGCAGGATTCCGTCGCCATCGACCGCATCATGGAAATCGTCGTCAGCCGCAAATATAAACCGCGCAAATCGTGGATGCCCAAGGACGTCGGTTTTGGCCTCGATATGGCACGCGAGATGGAAGTGCCGATGCCTTTTGTCGCGCTGGCGTATCAAATGTTTTCGATCGCCCAGGCGACCGGGATGGACGGTTACGAAGCCACCGGCATCGCCTGCAACGTGTGCATTTCCCGTTTTCTCACCTATCTCTTGCGCCATCGGCCCAAGGAGTATCCGTTGGTGTTCGACAAACGCGGTTTCGCGGATTGGCGCGACGTCGTTGACCTGCTGCAAGAGCGCTTCGATGACGTCACCGAGGATGACATCCGCGCCGTCGTCACCGACTCAAAAAAACAGCGATTCGAACTGCAAGATGATAGGGTTCGCGCCACCTACGGCCATTCGTTCCCCGTCGAGCTCGGCGAGGAGACGGCGCAGCCGCCGGACCAACTTTACTATGGCGCGGCGCGTGATCTGGCGGAGTCGATGCTGCGCAACGGTCTCAAGCACCGCGTTCGGCAATACGTTCACTTGAGTGTCTCCGCCGAGGAAGCCGAGTCAGTTGCTCGGCGGCATGATCCCTCGCCGGCCATTCTCATCGTGGACGCGCAGTCGGCGCATGGCGAAGGGATTCGATTCTTCGCCTCGGGTCCATTGTATCTTGTTGAGATTGTTCCCGCGAAGTTTTTGTCCTTGCGATAGCCGATTTGATCAAGGATTGGCTAACAGCTTTTCCCATTGCGCGTTGACAATCCTTCATCGCAATGAGACTGACTCAGTCCGATATTCCCGCCAGCGCGAAACAAAAAGTCAATGGCTCGTACAGCGAAGAACGGCGCGCCCGTAGTGGACTATTCATCCTGAGGCCGACGAAAGAAGGATGACTTTACTTGTCGTTATCGCCGCAGCGTCGGAAGCGATTGCTCTTTGGTGCGCGCTGAACCTCTGGCGTAGTCGCGCGTCAATGATTCGCAAGATCGTATGGACGTTGATCCTGCTTGTTCCCGTCGTTGGACCAGTGTTTTACGGTGGAATGTTTGAGCCACCGTCGGTTCAACCCGAGGGACTGAGGTCAAGAAATGAATGGCACGACTAGTGGTCCCATTGCGGGTTTGGTGTGGAGCGTCTGCCTCGTGGGTTTGCGCATGCGAAATCATTACGTTAAATTGCTGAAATAGCGGTAGTTCCTCGAAATTGCCTGTGAATCTGCTAGTCTTGGAGCGGCAACGCGCCTGGAGCAGAAGAGATTGATTTTAGGAAGAAATGCGAAGTTACCTTAGGGAGCTTCTAACCGGAGCCATAGAGAAAACGGCGAAGGGGGGAGAGCTGAATTCATCAGAGCTCCCCCCTCTGCTTCTTGAGCCGCCGAAGCAACGCGAGTTCGGCGATCTGGCAACGAACGTCGCCATGCTGTGGGCGAAGAGCGCAAAAAAACAGCCGCGCGCGATCGCCGAAACGATTCTCAAAAACATCGAAGATCCAGACGGGATTCTCGCGCGCAAGGAAATCGCGGGACCGGGATTTTTAAATTTCACCTTCGCACCGAAATTCTATTACGCCCGGCTGCGCGAGCTCGCGGCTGGAAATCATGCGCGGCTCGATCTCGGACAGGGTGAGCGCGTCCAGGTCGAATTCGCCAGCGTCAATCCCACCGGCCCGTTGCATGTCGGTCACGGCCGCGTCGCGGTGATCGGCGACGTGCTGGCGCGCTTGCATGAGGCGACAGGGTTTAACGTCGAGCGCGAGTACTATGTCAACGACGCCGGCAATCAAATGGACAATCTCGGGCTTTCCATCATGGCGCGCTACCGCGAATCGTTCGGTGAGAAAGTCGAGTTTCCCGAAGGCGGTTATCCGGGAGATTACGTGACGGAGATCGCCGCTGAGATAAAGCAAAAGCATGGCGATAAGTTCTTGCACGATCCGGTAGAAACGGCGGTGAGATTTTTCCGCGAGTATGGCGGTGATTCTTTACTGAACACGATTCGCTCGCAGCTGAAGAATTTCGGTATTGAATTCGATTCTTTCTTCAGCGAAAAAGTCATGCGTGAGCGCAACGAGGTCGATCGCGCGATGGACGAATTGCGCTCGCGCGGCTTGCTCTATTCGCAGGACGGCGCCGAGTGGTACCGATCGTCGCAGTTTGGCGACGACAAAGATCGCGCGGTCATCAAAAGCGACGGCGAGCTTACTTACTTCGCCGCCGATATCGCATACCATCGGAACAAGTTCGAGCGGCATTTTCAAAAACTGATTAACGTCTGGGGCGCGGATCATCATGGCTATGTGCCGCGCTTGAAAGCGGCGATGCAAGGGCTCGGTTACGACCCCAACGTTTTACAGATCGTCTTGGTGCAGATGGTGCAGCTCACGCGCGGCGGCGAGCCGGTGCGCATGGGCAAACGCACGGGCGAGTTCGTCGCTCTCGAGGAAGTCTTGGAAGAAGTGGGAGGCGACGCGGCGCGATTCTTTTTTTTGATGCGCAAATCGGACAGCCATCTTGACTTCGATTTGGATCTCGCCAAGAAACAGTCGAGCGAGAATCCGGTTTTTTATGTCCAATACGCCCATGCCCGGGTCGCGAGCATCTTCGAGCAGGCGGTAAAAGCCGGCATGGACTTGGGCGACCGCGGCACGGTGCCGGTGGAACGGTTGGGACTCGCCGAAGAGCTCGAATTGGTGCGCAAAATGAGCCAGTTCAACGATGTCTTGGAAGAAAGCGTGCGCGAGCTCGAGCCGCATCGAATGGTTTTTTATCTCTTGGACCTGGCAGGTGAGTTTCACCGCTACTACAACCGCATCCGAGTCATCTCCGAAGATCTTGAATTGAGCCGGGCGCGATTGTTGTTGATTGAAAACGTACAGAAGACCGTTCGCCGCGGGCTGGAAATCTTGGGCGTCAATGCGCCTTTGAAAATGGCCGCCCGGGCGGAAGCGGAATGTTGAAAAGTTCGCCCAACGAAGCGCGAGGAAATATCTATGGCGGAAAATCGCAGGGGTAAGGAAAATCGCTTCTACTTCAGCCGCGGCCAATTAGTGTTGCTCGGCGCGGCATTCACGGTGGGATCAATCATCATCTTTTTTCTCGGGATTTTTGTCGGCCAGAGTATCGAGGAAAGAAAGTTGGTGAAGAAGGAAGAGCCGTTGGTCAAGATCCCGGTCAAACCGGGAGCGCAGGAGTCCAGCAGCGCGCCGGCGCCACCCCCACCCAAAGACGAGATCACTTTTAATGAATCTGCGACCAAAGCGAGCGACGTCGCAGTTGCAGCCGAAGAAAACCCCAAAAACGTGAAGCCCTTGGAGAAGGTCGCCAAGACCGAAGTCAAAGAAAGACTAGCGCTCGGCAAGACGGAAACGTCGCCCGCCAAAACAACTGAAAAGAAAGTCGAAAAGGCTGCGCCGGCGTTGGATACGCCGAAAAAGGTCGAAACGGTCAGTACTGAAGCGAAGGAGTCCGGCAAGGCGTGGCGTGCGCAGGTCAACGCATTTCCGGACGAAAGATCGGCGCAACAGATCGTTGATCGGCTCAAGAATAAAGGCTACAACGCCTATGTCGCGGAGGTCCAGAATAAGGGAAAAACCTGGTTTCGGGTCAACGTCGGTAAGTACGGTTCCCGCGACGAGGCGGACAAGATGGTGGACTTGCTGCGGACCAAGGAAAATTATCCGAAAGCGTTCGCGGCCACTAAATGAGCCGGCGGCAATCACATGAATATTCGCGAAGCCATCGAAAGATTGGTCAATCGTGTCAACCTTTCCGAAGCGGAAACGATCGACGTGATGAACCAGATCATGACCGGCGAAGCCTCGCCGTTGCAAGTTGCCGCCTTTCTCACGGCGTTGCGCATGAAGGGCGAAACCGTCGAAGAGATCACAGGAGCCGCGCGTGTGATGCGCGACAAGGCCCATCGGGTGCACGTCGGCGCGAAAACGGT
>VBKX01000206.1 GCA_005879435.1 Deltaproteobacteria bacterium | reverse complement strand
GGTGCGGAGGCCATCGTTTTCAACGTGCCGGGCATTAAGCGGAGCCAGCTAAAGCTGACTCCGGAGGTTTTAGCTGACATTTATCTAAAGAAGATCAACAACTGGAATGACCAGAAAATAAAAGCGCTAAACCCGAGTCTCAAGCTGCCCGATTTAGCGATCGCCGTGATTCACCGCTCTGACGGCTCAGGGACAACTTTCATTTTCACCAATTACTTGTCAAAAGTCAGTGCGGAGTGGAAAGACAAAGTCGGTTTCGCCGCTTCGGTCAACTGGCCTGGTGACGTTGGCGGTAAAGGTAATGAGGGCGTCGCCAACTCCGTGAAACAAATCCCCGGAGCGATCGGTTACGTCGAGCTTGCGTACGCCAGTCAAAACAATATGGACTGGGCACAACTCCAGAACAAAGCCAAAAAGTATCTTGATCCGAGTCTAGATGGCGCGGCAGCCGCGGCCGACATCGCGAATTTGCCAGACGATATGGAAGTGATGATCACGGACAGTCCGAACCCTAACGCTTATCCGATCTCCGGCTTTACCTGGCTATTAGTGTACGAAAATCAAACCGACCCTGTGAAGGGTGACGCGGTCGCAAACCTTGTGTGGTGGATGCTGCATAACGGGCAAAAATTGAAGGGCGCCGCGGTCAAAAAAGCTGAAGTGCTGGTGAAAAAGATAAAGGTCAACAGCCAGGTGGTTTTAAAATAAGCCTCGCCTTTATTTTTCCTGCGCAGCCGGCACGGAGCGGTGTCGGCTGCGCTTAACTTTTCCCGGGAGGAGCTTAATGAGCGACCAAACTATCGATAGCACATTTTCTACCGGGAGCGCGGCGAGAGTCGTGCACCATGACACGCGAGTCATCAATGTCGGCGATCGATTATTTTACCGCGTGACGCAAGCCTTTGCTCTCATTGTAATCCTTTTAGCTTTCTTGTTGGTGTTCGATCTCTTTCGCGGCGCGTGGGAGGCGATTCAGACTTTCGGCCTGAAATTCCTGGTCGGAACTACCTGGGACCCCGTTAAGCGCGAGTTCAGCACACTGCCGACTGTCATCGGTACACTGGTCAAGGCTTTCATCGCCCTCTTGCTTGCCGTGCCTATCAGTATCGGCTCGGCGGTCTTCATTTCCTTTTACATACCGAAGTGGCTCCGCCCGATCATTTCGTATCCGATAGAACTGCTGGCGGGTGTGCCGAGCATCGTGTTCGGCCTGTGGGGCTTATTCGTCATGGTGCCGGTGATCCGCGCTGTGCAAATCTGGCTCAAGGCAAATTTCGGCTGGTTTTTTCTGTTCGACGGTCCGGCGGTTTACGGCGTCGGCGTGCTTTCCGGCAGTGTCATTCTAGCGATCATGATCATTCCGATTATCACTGCTGTCTCGCGAGATATTTTACTAACCGTGCCGCGCCCGCAGATCGAGGGCATGCTGGCCTTGGGCGCGACCAAATGGGAATCAATCTGGCAGGTCGCTTTACCTTACGCCCGGGTCGGGCTATTTGGCGCGGTCATTCTCGGTCTTGGCCGAGCCATTGGCGAGACGATGGCCGTAACGATGGTCGGAGGCAATTCTTTCGATCTGATTCATTCACTCTTTGATCCGGTGCACAGTATGGCCAGTCAAATCGCCAGTGAATTCACAGAAGCAACTTACAGCCTGTATGTTTCCTCACTGATCTACGTCGGATTGGTTCTATTCGGCATCACCATCATCATCAGTTTGTGCGCGCAGTATCTCATCTGGCGGTTATCGAAGGGGCACGTCGCCGTGTTTGAATGAAAGGCTGAATCATGGTCACTCAACATAGCGCGGCTGAGCGCCGCCACTATCAATTTCGCCGAGCCACGGAACGGTTGGCCGGCGCGGGTATGGTGCTTTGCACCGCCGTGACGGTATTTTTTCTATTTATGATTCTCGGCTACGTGATCTACAACGGCGCGTCTGCGATCGACTGGAACTTTCTTACCGGTTTGCCCTTGCCTCCCGGCGAGTCCGGTGGGGGTATTGCCAATGCGCTGGTGGGCAGCGTGTTAGTTGTGGCATGCGCCGTACTGATCGCGATGCCCATCGGTCTCGGCGCTGCGATCTTCGTCAACGAATTTCCCAGCGCGCGACTCTGCAGAACTGTGCGCTTCATGGCGGAAGTCCTGACCGGCGTACCGTCCATCGTCGTAGGCCTGTTCGCGTACGCGCTGGTGGTTCGGCCCATGGGATCGTTCTCCGGATTGTCGGGTTCCATCGCTTACGCTTTTATCATGGTTCCGATCATACTGATCACATCCCATGAAGCCTTTCGACTGGTTCCGCCATCTTTGCGCGAAGCCTCTTTAGCTCTCGGGGTGCCGAAATGGCGGACGATCCTCGGGGTCGTGTTGCCCGTGTCGCGGACGGCGTTACTCACCGGCGCCGTCTTGGCTTTTTCCCGAGCCCTGGGAGAAGCGGCGCCGATGCTGTTTACCGCGTTCGGTAATCCGTTTTGGAATTTGAATCTCGGCAAACCCATCGCGACCGTACCGATGCTGATCTA
>VBKX01000207.1 GCA_005879435.1 Deltaproteobacteria bacterium | reverse complement strand
AGCGCAGCTCGGCGCGCTCCACGTCGGTCAAGTCTTTGCCGGTCCAAACAATCACGGGCGTACGCCGGCCCCGGATGGTTTTGCGAAAGCGCGTGAGAAACTCAAAGCCGGTCATTTCCGGCATGACCAGGTCGAGGACCACCGCCGCCGGGTGCTCCTTGGTCGCAGCCCGCAGGGCGCTCATCGCATCCTGGTGGCAAACCGTCCGGTAGCCGAGTTGGCGCAGCATTTCATCGGCAAGCCGCAACGACGTTTCGTCATCATCCACGACAAGTATGGGCCTGACTTTGCCGGGGGCTACGCTGCAGCGCTCGAGGGCTTTTATGAGACAATCACTGGCGTCTGCCGGTTGAGGCCGCGCTCGCGCAGCTTCTCCAGTACGGCGCGTCCACTCATGTCCGGGAGTATGATATCAAGAGTGATGGCGCTGAAGCGCTGCTCCCGGGAGCGCACCAGAGCTTCGGCTCCGGTGGCGACGGCCTCGACCGCGTAACCGGCGCCATGCAATGCAGCAGCGATGGAGGCGCGGTCGCCGGCATCATCTTCGACAACGAGAATCAGCGGCGCGCCGGGAGGAATCGCAACCGCTGGCGTCTCGTGGACGATCGTCGGCTCGACACGCTGGACTCGCGGCATTGTCGCATAAAAGATGCTGCCTTTGCCCGGCGTGCTCTTGACGCCGACGTGGCCGCCATGTGCTTCGACTATCCTTTTCGTCAGAGCAAGCCCCAGACCCGTTCCAGCGTATTGCTCAGAGCTACTGGTGTCGAGCTGCTGGAATTCCATGAAAAGCCGATGCAAATCTTCGGACCGGATGCCGACACCGGTATCAGCCACTTCGATCCGGAAGGAATCGCCTTCCTCTGGCATGATGCTTACCTTAACTTCGCCTTCTTCGGGAGTGAATTTGAGCGCGTTTGAGACGTAATTATAAAGAATCTGCTTGAGACTGCGTGCGTCCGCTTCGATAGTCGAGAGGGAGGGATGGATTTCGGTTTGGAGCTTGATCCGCTTCTTGGCCGCCAGCGTGCGCACGATGTCCCGTACCTCGCCGACGAGGATCACCGGATCGGTTTTTTCAAATAGGAATTCAAACTTTCCGGATTCCACTTTAGAGAGGTCGAGGACGTCGTTGATCAGCTGCAACAGATGGCGCGCGCTGGTTAGAATGTCGTGCAGATATTCTTTGTGGTCCGGCGAGATCGGGCCAACCTTTTCATCATGCATGATCTCGGCGAAACCGATGATGCCGTTGAGCGGCGTGCGCAGCTCATGGGACATATTGGCGAGAAACTCGCTCTTGAGGCGGTTGGCTTGCTGTGCCGACTGGTTTTGCTGTTGTAGTTCTTCGTTGGTCTTGCGCAGTTCTTCCTGGAGCTTTTTTCGATCGGCGATGTCACGGATGGCGCTCATG
>VBKX01000205.1 GCA_005879435.1 Deltaproteobacteria bacterium | reverse complement strand
GATACCTCTCGTTTTCTCTTTCGACGGAAGATTTATTGTTCGGTGGTGAATGCCGTGTTAAGGAACGGTAAAGAACCGGTTAATAAAAGTACGATTCAGGCTGATTGCCGAACGGCCTTAATTTAAATTTAATGGACGGCTGACAAATTTCGTATGCAAAAAGCCGTTTTCTTTGATACGTTGCTTCGCCGTGAATGGTAACTTTTGGGAGTGATTGGATAGGACGACTATGGCTGGTGGAATGAAGATGTACGGCAAGCACCGCTTTCCCGGGCGGCTGTTTATCGTCGAAGGAATCGATGGTTCAGGAAAAAGCACTCAACTGATGCTCCTGAAAAAGTGGCTGGAATCGGAAGGTTATGTGGTTTATTTCAGCGAGTGGAATTCTTCGCCGCTCGTACATGAAGTCACAAAGCGCGGCAAAAAGAAGAAAATGCTGACGCCCATGACCTTTAGCCTGATCCACGCAACGGATTTCGCCGATCGGACCGAGCACCATATTATCCCGCCTTTGAAAGCCAGCGCGGTGGTCTTGGCCGACCGCTATGTTTACACTGCGTTTGCCCGGGACGTGGTTCGTGGTGTTAGTCCGAAGTGGGTTCGAGAGCTTTACGCTTTCGCCGTCAAGCCCACCGTTGCGTTTTATTTTCGCACGCCGCTCGACATCGCGATGAAGCGGATCTTAGGCGGGCGGGATGCGATCAAGTACTATGAAGCCGGCATGGATTTGGATTTGAGCGATGACATCGAAGAGAGTTTTCGCTGCTTTCAAGATCGCATTGTCGGCGAGTATGAGAAAATGGTCGATGAATTTGGTTTGGTCGTCATCGACGCCACCCGCTCGATCGAGGAACAGCAATCGGAAGTCAGGAGAATTGTCTCCCAGGCACTGGAAGGCACGAAAAAAACTAGGATACGGAGATGGCTGGATATAGCTTCTTTGGCGAAGGGCTCCCGGGAATCGATCTAGAAGAGCTGAAAGGTAAGCTGATCGTCCTGGAAGGGACCGACGGCGTCGGCCGTTCGACGCACATCGGTTTGCTTAAACAGTGGCTTGAGAACCACGGTCACGCGGTGCTGGACACCGGCATGACTCGCTCGGCCCTAGCCGGTAAACGGCTCAAGCAAGCGAAAGAAGGGCATACGCTGGGCGGTATTACTATGAGTCTGTTCTATGCCACCGACTTTGCCGACCGGTTGGAAAACGAGATCATTCCAGCGCTGCGCGCGGGATTTATCGTTTTGACCGATCGCTATATCTATTCTCTGATTGCTCGCGCTATCGTGCGCGGTGCCGACCCGGAATGGCTGCGCGAGGTCTATGGCTTCGCCCTGAAGCCCGATGCGGTTTTTTATTTGCGCATCAAAATCGATGATCTGGTCACACGAGTCTTGCAAAGCAGCGGGTTCGACTATTGGGAATCGGGCATGGATATGCACATGGGCGAAGACATGTATGAGAGCTTCGTCCGTTATCAAAAATGGCTGCTCGTCGAGTTCGATAAAATGGTTGAGAACTTCGGTTTTGAGATCGTCGATGCTTCAGGAACCGTGGAAGAAGTGTTTGAAAATTTGCGCGAACGGGTCGACCGGGTGATCGGACGTAACGGCTACTGATCTTTGGTTGTTTCCTCTCCTGAGGGTTCGTCTACGCCGAGCGCCGTGGCATTTTGTTCGGCGATTTCTTCAGCCCTGGCAATCACATCGTTGATCGCTGCCTGATCGCGCTGTTTCTCGCGCTCCATGTCCAACAGAAGAGCGCGGCACATGCCCGGTTGTTCCGCGAGAAAACCCGGGCGCCCGATGAATTCAGCCACAAACAGGCGCAACACGGAGCGATCATGCCAATCGCCGAGATCATCCTGGAGCGCTTTGAGACTCTCCACGAATTTCTTGACTGAGGTATCGCCCAGCGCGGCGAGTGATTCCAGTCGATAGCGTAGCCGTTTTCCGGCGATTCGAAGAGCGTGAATGCGCTCGATCTGCGGTTTTTCTTTGGCCGAAGCGAGCGCATCTCGCCAGCCGGTCAGCGCATCTACGGAGCGCTCCCATAGACGTTGGACGCCCTCGGGCTCCTCATCGATATTAGCGATGCGCGCTTGAACGCGCGCGATGAAGTCGATCAAATCGTGCCGCTTCAATTCCGCGCGCGCATGCTCGACATCAGTCGCGCGTTTTTGCTCAAGCCAGAGCCGCACAGCGTCCCACGACCGGCGCAACGACGCCGACGTGGCGGTTTCGAGCTTTGTCTGAATCAGATGGATGCCCACGTCGAGATTGCGGCAAGCGCCCAAGGCACGACGCACCCGGCGTAGAACGCGAACGAGTTTGGCGGAAGATTTGGTTTTTGGTGCGAGGAGTCGCAGCACCTGTTGCAGCCGGCGGCTCGCGACGCGGAGATCATGGATGACTTCCGGCACATCGCTGACGAGTGCTTTGGTATACAGCGTCGCGAATCGTTCCAGGCGTTTGCGTGCCAGTTTGGACAATTTGTTCTTTACGGCGACGGCAAGGGTCGGATCGGCTGGAAGGAAGCTCATCGTTTAACCCATTTAGCTAGAATACTAAGCAAGCAGCCGCAGTTGTTTGGCAGTCAGCAGCCAGTGGAGTTTGCCCGGGCTGGTGGCAGGAAGTGAATCGATCTCGATCCGGCAGAGCGCTCCCTTTTTGAAATCGATGGTTACGTTGGCCGGCTTTTTTCCCCCTAGCAAATAAGCCGCAGCATCGCTCAACAGCGGTTCGTGGCCGACGAGCAGAACATGCGCTCGATCTTGGTAGCGGGTCAGGCCGAACATCAGGTGCTCGACCGTGCTTTCCGGCGCCAGCCCCGAGATTTCTTCGAGCCGCGCTTCGATGTTAAGGGCAGCGGCGACAATTTCCGCGGTTTGGCGCGCGCGTAACGCCGGGCTGGTCAAAACTGCGTCGAAGGGGATGTCGAGCTGCTGCACCCCTTTGGCAGCTTTACGCATGCGCTTGACGCCTTTGCTGGTTAGCGGGCGTTCGGCGTCATGAGTGACAGACGGATCGTCTTGCGGTAAAGCGATGCCATGTCGCATCAAATAGAGATTCATGACGACTGCCCCATCGAAGCCGTCGAAAACTTCACGCGTTGTTGCGCCAGTGATCGAGAAAAAGCGCAAAGACCCTCTTGTCGATTTCATCGCGCTCGCCTCGGATCGTGGATAATTCCGCCGTGCCGGTCTTCTCCCCCTTAAAGTCGTCGGGGACGGGCCAATTCTCGACCGTGACGCGGCCCGGTAGATTTTCGCATTTTTTATGGGCGTCGCCGAAGCTGACGACTAAGTCGATGTCTTGGATCGGAACCTCCGCCAAACTCTTGCTTTTCTGTCCGCTCATACTGATCCCTAGCTCTTGCATCGCTTGAATCACGTGCGGCGGAATCGTGCTCGGCTTGACCCCGGCGCTAAAAATACGCGTTCTCGGCGGCGCAAGGTGCTTCGCCGTTGCTTCGGCAATCTGGCTCAGGCACGCGTTGTCCTCGCAGAGGAAGAGAATGTTTCGTTCGATATGTCCGCGGCGCATATTATCCTCCAGGTTATGATCGTGTTCGATTTGAGTTTCCCTTTTGAATAACGAGCTCTGTGTTAAACACCTCTTGTATAAGTTTGCCTTTTTTTATGGCCCAGTCAATTTCGTCTTTGACGTTTGCCGGCGAAGCGATCGAGATGGTTAGAGTCTTCGACTTGATGGCGCAACTGACCGACTCGACTCGCTGCTCGCGACGGAAATCCAGGGCATCAGCGACGCGCAGGAATGAACTCAGCTTGCGCACGACATCCTGGTTGGCGGGCGAGAGGTGGCTAAAGCCGAGATGTTTGTGGCTGGGATGAGCTTTACGGTGATATCTCGCGATATTGGCGACCAGTTCGAGATCGAGCTTGTTGAACGATTTCATGCCAGAGCTCTTGATCAAATAATAGGAGTGCTTGTGGTGTTTCGGACCGGCGATAATCATGCCGATATCGTGGAGCATCGCCGCGGCATGCAAGATGCCCGCGTACTTCTCCGGCAGTTTGTGCATACTCTGGAGTTGGTAAAACAAGTTGAGCGCGAGTTGGCTTACATGTTGGGAATGGTCGGCGTCATTGGAATATTTTTGGCAAACTTGTTCGAGGGATTCCGAACGGTCGGCGTCCGGATGCCACGCGCCGGAATCCGCGTACTGGCGCTGCAGCAGGTCGACCATCAATCCGTCGCGCAGGCCGCGCCGCGAGACAAATAGATAATCGAGGCCGACCTCGGCCATGATCTCATGCAGCACAAGTCCCCCTGCGACGATGATATCGGCCCGCTTTGGGTCCCCGCTGATCATATCGGCGCGTTCGACCGTGCTGCGGCTCATGAGCAGATCAAGGAGCGCTTTCAAGCGTTGCCGCCGCAATACGATCAGCGAACCCGCTTTGCCATCCCCGGTGGCGCGGGTGTCGGTCTCCGCGAGAGCCGTAATGGTACCGCCGCTGCCGAAGGCCATGGTAAATTTCTCTTTTTGAATTCGCCGAACGACATTCTTGATCTTGTCTTGGACGTGTTGGCGTAATTCCTTGACTTCTTTGTGTTGCGGCGGATCGTGGGCCAAAAATTCTTCGGTCAAGCGCACTGCGCCTAGCGGCAGACTAAACAAGCAAAACGTATTCGTCGGGTCGGCGACGGTCATCTCGACGCTGCCGCCGCCGATATCCAGAAAAAGCCCGAGCGGCAGGTGAAAACGAAGGCCGCTCATAATTCCTAAGCTGATGAGCCGTGCCTCTTCCTCCTCCGGCAGCACCTCAAGCGGCACGCCGAGGGCGTGGGCGCGCTTCAAAAAGCTGCGCCGGTCGGAAGCTTCGCGCATCGCGCTGGTTCCGACGGCACGAATCGCCTTCACGCGATAACGGTTAGCGACGGTTTTAAACTCGCTCAGAACTTTCAGCGCGGCTTCGACCGATGGAGGATTGAGTTTGCCGGTTTGAAAAACTTCCCGGCCCAAACGGACCGGCTGGCGGTCTTGAGCCAGAATTCGATAATGCTTTGGGTGATCGACGGCGGCAATCTGCCACCGCATAGCGTTGCTGCCGACGTCGATCACTGCGAAATGATCTGCCATTGGAGCGCTTTTCATATCATAGAAATTCTGACGGTTGGCCGTCGATTGGTTACAATCATATTAAATTTTGATGAATTTCATCTTAATACAGCTATCCGTGCGAGATTAACAGCGCGGCCGCAGGCCTCACGCGAGTTTTGGCAATTTATAGCGCACGGAAAATCACTTGACCACGATTGAAAGACCGAAGTCGTTTTTGTCTCCGAGGCCAGAGTTTGTTGCAATCGCGTTTCGATCACTCGCTAAACTTGTCTTCCCAGATACGCTGCGTCCCGAAATCGGCAGCTAAATCCATTCTAATTTTATTGGAACGCTGTCACAAGGTAAGGACAAAGCACGCTCTGTCGCTCAAAGTGCGTGACCATGCCTGATATGCCGCGGGCATGTCGCCGCATCCGATCACGACGGTCTGATTCTTCGGCGGCTTCACCAACAACAAGCAAACAAAATGAATATTCACCCAGCCGTAACGGCTCGGTAACTTTCTCGGCTTACTTTGATGCGGTTCGACAACAAAACCAGGGAGGGACGAATGATTCACAAAGTATTGCGATCGGGGAGTTTGGCGCTGGGCCTTTGGGTACTTTTTCTAACGCCGGCGCACAGTGAAGATCTGGATGGCCGGATCAAATCGATTGAGCAGGAGTTGGCTACGCTAAAGGAGCAGCAGGTTGAACTAAAGAAAGAAGCGACGGCGGCCGCAGATGCGCTGCCGACGTTCAGCTACCGGCCGGGCAACGGTTTGATGATCGAGTCGGCGGACAAAGGTTGGGCATTGCGGTCGGGCATCGAGTCGCACTTTCGTATGCTGTTTGAGAGCGGACGCGATCAGGTCGGCCGAACTCAAGGCGAGATCATGGGCCGGCGTTTCCGGCCTTACATGTATTACTGCATTAATAATTGTCTGTGGGAGCTGGAAGTCATTCTCGACTTGGACGGGTTTGGAACCGGCAACGCCAAAAACTCACTTAACACAGCGACAAGCAGCATACTTCACCGTGGCGCCTTGAACGTTCATTTGGAGAATCTGCATCCTTGGCTACCTACGGTCCAACTTGGTATGGACGTTTCTACAAGCATCGGCACGTCGCGCCAGGGCTCGAGCGCCGTAGGCGCTCAGGCAGAATATGATCTGCTTTCGAGAAATAACGGCTTCGATGATGGGCGGGCGGGCCAAGGCATTGTGCTTAACTGGGACAATAAGCCATTGGATTCCATCGGCATTCCGGGACGCATCAACCGCTTTCAGCTAGCGATGGCAAGTGTCGGCGAGGCCGACGACGGCTTATCGAGTTTCACGGACAGAAAGGATTTCGTTGCCTATCTCGGCATCGAGCCCTTTTCGCAAATCAAGAACCAGTGGATTTCCGGTTTGAAATTCGAGATGGGCAGTTGGTTTTGTAACCGAGACGCCCGACAACCGGTCACCAACGGCGGGCGCCAAACCTTGTGGGCTTCTGGATCCATTGGCGACGGTCTAGCAACTTTCTTAATGCCAGCAGTCTCTTGGGAAACGGGCCCTTATACGTTGCGCGTCGCCGGCGGCTTTCAGCGTTATGAAGATCGCGGTGGAACTACGGGCAAGAGAAGCGGCAATATGTTTCTGATCGGCCATGATCTGTTTCTTTGGAGTCCGAAAGGCTTTTTAACCGGCTCGCCAAATCTACCAGGTTCTATCTTGCTGGGCACTCACTTCGAGCGGACGGATGTTTCCTGTACCACTGCGGCGCGGTGCAGCACCATCAACAGCGGACAATTCCATCGCGATCGGATCCTGCTGCGCGAATGGGATCTTTATTATTTCGTCGCCCCACGAATGAGCGCGGGTGCTAGCGTCTTATGGTATGATGCTTCGAATCTTGTGAATGGCGCGAACAAC
>VBKX01000204.1 GCA_005879435.1 Deltaproteobacteria bacterium | reverse complement strand
TGTTCGCTCAGCAACTCGGCGATCTGGTCGGCTTGGCGTATGCCGACATCGCTCAGATCACGGTCGGTCGAGCCTTGACAGCGACCCTGGAGATTCCAATCGGTAGCGCCGTGACGCACTAAAACAATCTGCACGATCAAATCATTCCGAATCGAGATTTAGCTCTCTTCAAGAAACGCGTTGTTGATCTTGACCTTCGCTTTCGCCTTTAGACTGTCAAGAAACTTGATCAGCACGCGCTGGCGGCTTTCAGTGAGAGCTTGCTTCATCAATGTGCTTTTTTCTTTTTCAAATTGTTCCATGTCCGCACCTTGGCTCTCTTTAAAAGCGAGAACATAAACCGAATCTTTTTGGGTGTAGAGCCTGTCGGGTATCGGCTTCTGCGCCGATAGGGCGATACCGCCGGCCTTTAGCTCGGCAAGCTCGCCGATCTTCGGCAGCTGCGGCGCGCTGCGCATAAACCAGCCGGTCTCCTCAACTTTTAAATCATTCGCTTGTGCCACCTTTGAAATATCTTTTTCTTTCCTCAATTGCTCGAGCAAGCCGTTGCCTTTTTGCAAAGCCAATTCATACGCCTTCGATTGCTTGACCGCTTTCTCGATTTGCTCGCGCACGGCGTCAAGCGACGGAATTGCGGATTCTTTCCGCTGTTTTAGGCGCAGCATATAGTAAGCGTTTTTGCCTTCGATGAGCGGGCTGGTTTCTTTCGGGCCTAACGCGAACGCGCTCTTATAGAATTCCTGATTTTCGCCGATGTCGGGAACAGTTTCGCCGTTCGCAAACCAATTAGTGACGCTCAGTTTGACGTTGCTCTCTTGCGCCAACTTGGCGAGGTCGACGCCCGAAAGCGCTTTTTCACGATCTCGATCGGCCACCTTGGCCGCTTCGCGCTTTGCCTTCTCTGCTTTCAGCGTTTTGGTAATTTCCGCGGTGGCCTCTTTAAGCGTCTGGGTTTTTTCGTCTTTTGTGTCTTCTACTTTGAAGATTTGAAAACCCGCCGGCGTTTCGACGGGCTCGCTGACAGCGCCCTTGGCCAGAGTGAAAATGATTTTTTCGACCGGCGGCGGCATCTGACCCTGCGCCACCCAGCCCAAGTCGCTGCCTTTCTCAGCCGTCGGATCGTTCGATTCCCGCTTCGCCAGCTGCGCAAAATCTTTGCCGCCGCGCGCTTCTTTAACGATACCATCGGCGCGCGAGCGAGCGGTCTTTTTCTGATCGGCATCGGCGCCCGGCGCTAGCGGAATCGAGATGTATCGCACTTTCACTTCTTTGGGATTGTGAAATTTATCGTTGCGATTGGCTTGGTAGTATTCCTCGATTTCTTTGTCGCTCACCTGAATCGCCGCGCCGAATTGCTCGAACGGGTAAGCGAGATACTCCACTTGTACTTTCAGCGGCTCTTTGAGCGATTCTTTATTGCGCTCGTAATATTTTTTGACGTCATCTTCGCTAAGCTTGACCTGCGAGGTCAAATCGGCGATCGGCAGCTTAATATAATTGAGATTGATCTTTTCTTGATCTAGACGATAGCGTTCACGGACCTCCGCTTCCGTCACGTGAACGGAATCGAGAATAACGCTGTAAAGACGCTGCATGGTCAGTTGGTCGCGCTGGTCTTCTTCGAACTGCGCCGGCAAGATTCGATTGGCCTGAAGAATTTGTAGATAGCGTTCCTTGTTGAAACGTCCGGCGATCTGAAACTCCGGCGCTTGAGTGAGCTGCGCGGCGAGATCGTCATCCGTTGCGGTAAGTCCGAGCGTATGCGCCTCCTGAAGCACGAGTTTTCTCTGGATGAGTTCTTCAAGCAGGGTGCCTCTAATGTTCAAGCCTTTGATCATTTCCGGGGTAAGCGACCCCTTCAGAATCTGGCGATAGCGTTCCACGGCACGCTCGTAAGCCACGGTGAATTCCTGTTGACTAATGATCTCGCCGTTGATCTCGGCAACCTCCACGGCCGCTTGGTCGCGAAACTTGCCGCTGCCAACGAATAAAGCAAAGGTCACAACGATCACACCTAGAAAGAAGACGATCACCCAGTTTCGTTTCCGCTTACGTAAAAAATCGAGCATTTTCGCTTGTAGCCTTTCGGAGCGATACGGTAAAAATAGCCCGATCAGGCCAAATCTGTTATTTTCTCGGTACCTTATCCGTTTTTCGCTTACAAAAGGAGCTTCGTAATGTTCGATGCCCTCTTCGGGGTCTTTTCCAATGATCTTGCAATCGATCTCGGGACCGCCAACACTTTGATCTACGTCAAGAATCAAGGCATCGTGTGCAACGAACCGTCGGTCGTTGCGGTGCAACAACGAAACGAGCGGGGCGGTAAGAAAGTGCTCGCGGTGGGCGCCGAAGCGAAACGGATGTTAGGACGAACTCCCGGCAGCATCGTCGCTATACGACCGTTGAAAGACGGAGTCATCGCGGATTTTGAAATTACCGAGGCGATGCTGCGCTATTTCATCCAAAAGGTTCACAACCGGCGCACGCTGGTCAGGCCGCGGATCATCGTCGGCGTGCCGTTCGGCATCACGGAAGTCGAGAAACGCGCCGTGCGCGAATCCGCCGAGTCAGCGGGCGCGCGCGAAGTGTATTTAATCGAGGAACCGATGGCGGCGGCCATAGGCTCCGGCTTGCCGATTACCGAGCCGACTGGAAATATGATTGTCGATATTGGCGGTGGCACGACCGAAGTCGCGTTGATCTCCCTTTCCGGGATCGTGTTTTCGCGCTCGGTGCGAGTGGGCGGCGACAAAATGGACGAGGCGATCGCCCAGTTCATCAAGCGCAAGTACAATCTTCTGGTGGGCGAGCGCACCGCTGAACTGATCAAGATCACCATCGGCTCGGCATATCCCAGCGACGAAGTGCAGACGATGGAGATCAAAGGGCGTGATTTAGTCGCGGGGGTGCCGAAAACCGTCGTCATCACCGACGAGGAAATTCGCGATTCGCTCTTAGAGCCGATCAATCAAATCGTCGAAGCGGTGCGGCTCTCTCTGGAACGCACCCCGCCCGAGCTCGCTTCGGACATCGTCGACCGTGGTATCGTGCTCGCCGGCGGCGGCGCTTTGTTGAGAAATTTGGACATCCTATTGCGCGAGGAAACCGGGTTGCCGGTGATGATGGCAGATGATCCGCTGACAGCCGTGGTGATGGGAGCCGGCAAAGCCTTGGATGAGATTACGCTGCTGCGAGAGGTCGCGGTTCACTAGGGCCGAGGTTCCATGCATTCTGATTATTGGAGGCAATCGAGCCTTCCATGTTCGCTTTTCTTCGTAAGAATCAAGTTCCGCTAAGCGCTTGTTTTTGTCTCCTTCTGTCGATTTATATTTTGATGGCTGCGGCGCGCGGCCAATTGAAAAATGAACCCCTCGGCGCGCTGTTGATGTGGATTATGCGGCCGCTCCAAATTGCCTCGCAGGGTGCCGTTAACTGGATTATAGACTTTCGTGAAAATTACGACACTTTGGTGGGATTCAAGATCGAAAACGAAAGATTGCGGAAGCGTATCCAAAATCTTGAGGTTGAAAGACAGAAGTATTTGGAAGCAGACGCGACCAACCGCCAGCTTAAACAGCTGCTCGATTTCCGCAGCCATTTACCCGCCGGCGCGATTACCGCATCGATTATCGCTAATAGCGCCACGAGTTGGTTTAAAAGCTGCCAGATCGACAAAGGCAGTGTCGACGGCGTCCGTAAAGGGATGGCGGTGGTGACGCCGTTAGGCGTTGTCGGCCAAGTCGTTGCTGTCACACCGCGCACGGCTAAGGTGCTATTATTGACGGACCAGAACAGCGGAATCGATGTGCTCGTGCAACGGACACGCAGCCGGGGCATCGTCTCCGGGTCTTTGGAAAGCGGCACGGTGCTGAAATACGTGAAACGAAGCGAGGATATCCAACAAGGCGATCGACTCATTACTTCGGGCATGGACGGCGTTTTTCCCAAGGGCATGATGGTCGGGACCGTGATCAAGGTCCTAAAACAACACATAGGACTGTTTCAATTCATCGAAGTCCTTCCAGCCGTGCAAACCCCACTTACCGAGAATGTCCTTGTGGTCTCTGCAGACAGCGGCGCGGCAAAAGATTAGGCGTTGAAGCCGTTAATCGATAGCCATTTTTCCCATGCGGTTGTTCTTGCTTTTTTTCCTTGTCGGAATTTTTGTGCTTCTTTTGCAGACAACCCTGCTTCATCTGTTACCCGGCGGTCCCATAGCTCCCGATTTAACGCTCGTGCTATGTGTGTATTTGGGACTGTATCATCCCACGGTAGGGGCTGCGTTAGGCTCTTTTTTGCTCGGCTATTCGATCGATATCGTGTCGAGCCGGGTCATCGGTGTCAACGCCTTTGCCATGTCTCTCGTATTCTTATCCGTATATTTCAGTTCGCGGGCGATTTGGTTACAGAATCCCATGGTGAGTTCGCTGGTTGTGTTGCTGGCGGCGTTGGTCAAAGGCGCGGCTCTGGTATTGGTGTCGGCGATTTTCGTAAGTGTTGAAGGATTCTGGATCGGCGCGGCTTGGTATATAATCAAGGAGGCTCTACTGGCCGCAGTGCTTGCGCCGATGGTTTTCGCCCTGTTGCGCCGTGGCGAAAACTTCGTCGAAAGATTTCGCTCAGTGGCTCCGTAGAACAGAATCATGGCAGCACTCACCGAGATCAATAAGCAAGATGGCGCACCCGAACTGCGCCGACGCGCCAGACTGCTCTACCTCCTGTTAGCCGTCGCTTTCCTGGGGCTCATCAGTCGGCTGGTTTTCCTGCAACTCGTTCAGGGTGAGCGATACACCTTTTTATCCGAAAACAATCGTATACGTATAAAGCGAGTGCCGGGCACACGCGGCATGATCTTCGACCGCCAAGGTCAATTGCTGGTCGACAGCCGGCCGTCCTTCGATCTCATCTTCGTGCCGGAGGACAGCGAGAGTCCGGAAGCCACTCTGCGCTTGCTGGCCCGGTACCTGCGGCGCGATGAGGGCGAGATCCTTAAGACCTTTGAGGAGAATAAAAGCCGAGCGGCCTTCGACGAGTTGGTCATCGGCCGCGACATCGAGTGGTCGGAGATTGTCGCCGTGGAGGCACACCAGCTTGATTTGCCGGGCGTCAGTTTACGAGCCCGGCCGCGGCGCAGCTATGTCGATGGACCGATGGCGGCGCATGTCTTGGGCTATTTGGGCGAAATCAATCAGAAGCAGCTCAAAATACTCAAGGAGCAAGGATACGTGATCGGCGATGAAATCGGCCAATACGGTCTTGAACGGCGCTGGGAAGAATTGCTGCGCGGTCAAAGCGGCGGACAACAAGTCGAGGTCGACGCATTGGGTCGGCGCGTGCGCGTGCTGCACGAGGTAACCGACGTTCCCGGATACACGGTGCATCTGACCTTGGACCGCCAACTCCAGGAAACCGCGTACGAGGCGCTCAAAGGTAAACAGGGGACGATCGTGGCGCTCGACGTGCGCAATGGCGCGATCCTCGTGCTGGCCAGCACGCCCGCGTTCGATCCCAACGCTTTTGCCCGCGGCATCAAGTCCGAAGAATGGAGCGGATTGATCAAAGATCAATTGCGGCCGCTCAGCAATCGCGCGATCCAAGGTCAATACCCGCCGGGATCGACGTTCAAAATTATCATGTCGATCGCCGGTCTCGAAGAGGGTGTCATCCAACCGGAGAGTTCTATTCAAGACCCGGGTTTTTATACATTCGGCAATCGCAGCTTTCGCGATTGGAAAAAAGGCGGCCATGGCACCGTAAACCTGCACAAAGCGATCGTCGAGTCTTGCGACACGTACTTTTACCAGCTCGGTCCCAAGCTCGGCGTCGACCGTATCGCCAAGTGGGCGCGCGCCTTTGGCTTGGGCGAAAAAACCGGAGTGGTCTTGGACGATGAAAAAGGCGGCACGATCCCCGATACTGAATGGAAAAGGAAACGGTTTCGTCAACCCTGGTTTCCCGGCGAAACGGTTTCCGTAGCAATCGGCCAAGGATACGTCACAGTGACGCCGTTGCAACTCGCCAACATGATGGCCGCTGTGGCCAACGGCGGTAAACTGTATCGTCCCTATTTGGTTAACAAAGTGGAATCCGTGGACGGCGCGACGGTGCGCGAGTATGGACCGGAGCTCATACGCTCCATCGAGCTGAAACCGGACACCTTGAAACGCGTGCACGAAGCGCTTGCCGACGTTGTCAACGGCGCCGGCGGCACGGGAGGCGCGGCAAGATCCCAGCTCTTAACCATCGCCGGCAAGACCGGCACAGCGCAGGTCGTTGAGATGAAAGGCGGATATGTCAAAACCGAGCAGTTAACCTATTTCAACCGCGATCACGCCTGGTTCGTTTCTTACGCGCCCGTGGACAATCCGCAAATCGCGATCGCGGTGCTGGTCGAGCATGGCGGACACGGCGGCGATGCCGCCGCGCCCATGGCAAAAAAAGTTTTCGAGAAGTTTATCGAAATACAAAAGCAATCCACGGACAAGCAACAGGTGCGCGTGGATGGAGAGAGCCGTGCAAATTGATCGACGCCTGATTTCGCATTTCGCTTGGACGCTGTTTTTTCTCTCGTTGGTGTTCGTTGCCGTCGGCGTGACGACGATCTACAGCGCCAACTTTGACATGGCGGCGGGACATGCCGGCCCCTTGCCCGTACGGCAGGTGACTTGGTTGGGACTCGGCTTAATCGCGATGATTACGGCGATCAGTTTCGACTATCATTATATAGATCGGTTAGCCTATCCTTTTTATGGCGCCATGTTGTTGCTGTTAACGCTGGTGCTGGTCATCGGTCACTCCGGCGGCGGCTCGCAGCGTTGGATCAATCTCGGTTTTTTCCGATTGCAACCGTCTGAACCCGCCAAGCTCGCGATCGTGCTGGTGATGGCAAAATATTTCCAGACCGATGAACCGCCGCGCGGTTATTTTTTGCGCGACCTGTGGGTGCCGTTCGCGCTGGTCGGTCCGCTGGTGATCTTGACTCTCGTCCAACCCGACTTGGGCACAGCGATCATTCTCGGAATCGTCTTCATCAGCATGATTTTGATGGGCGGCCTGCGGCTGCGCTCCTTTGCCTACCTGGTCGGCGCCGGATTGGCTTTTTTGCCGATCGGCTGGCATTTTCTAAAACAGTATCAGCGCAACCGCATCTTGACCTTCCTCGATCCTGACCGCGATCCGTTGGGCGCGGGCTATCACGTCATTCGGCAAAGGCTATCTCCACGGCACGCAAAACCGGCTCGACTTTCTACCGGCGCAGCACACTGATTTTATCTTCGCGGTTTTCTCTGAAGAGTGGGGTTTTATCGGCTGCGCCATCTTGTTGTTGCTGTTTTTCATTATGATCGCATATTGCCTTGGACTCGTGCAGCGGGCCAAGGACCGCTTCGGCGCTCTGCTAATCTTCGGCATGATCGCCATCGTCTTTTGGCATGTCGTGATCAACGTCGCTATGGTCGCGGGAGTCATGCCCGTCGTCGGCGTTCCATTGCCCATGGTGAGCTATGGCGGCTCCGCTCTAGCCTCGATGATGTTCGCCATCGGCGTCATCATGAACGTCAGCATGCGGCGGTATATTTTCTGATCGGGCAACTCGGAACGCAATTATTCCACGGTGGGTTTCGGAAAAAGCAACGGCCGCCGCGTCGTATAACCGGGATTTCCCCCCGGTGTTCGACGTAGGCGGCCGCGCTTTTAAGGTAGTTGGTTATCTTGGTTTACTGCAATGCTTTCTCGATCGCGCTGACCAATTTCGCTTTCGGCACGGCGCCGACGATTTGTTCTTTGACTGCGCCGCCTTTGAGTATAATCAAATTCGGAATGCCCCGGATGCCGTAGCGCGATGCAGTGGCCGGATGATCGTCGACATTCAGTTTTGTCACCTTGAGCTTGCCCTCATACTCGCCGGCAATCTCTTCGACGATCGGCGCGATGGATTTGCACGGTCCGCACCAGGGCGCCCAAAAGTCGACCAGCACCGGCACTGCCGATTTTAATACTTCCGCTTCGAAATTGTTGTCTCCCACTTCGGTGATTTTACCCATTATTCCTCCGTATCAAATGCAAGTTTCGGATTCCTGTTCTGGGGTTTCAAGCTTTCGGAAAAGTTCACCTGCTACCAAGCATTTCTGCCAATCGGTGAATTAAAGCCCCGATAAAAAGCGTAGCAAGGTGCGCACGCCGAATCCAGTGCCGCCTTTGGGGCAGAGCGCGTTGTCGCTTTCGGCAAACGCCGGCCCGGCAATATCGAGATGTGCCCAGGGCACTTCACCGACAAATTCTTGTAAGATCAGTGCCGCTGTGATCGCGCCGCCGTGGGAGCCGCCGATGTTTTTCATATCGGCGACGCTGCTTTTAATCATCTCTTTGTACTCTTTGACCAAGGGCAGTTGCCAGAGTTTCTCGCCGGTCTCTCCGGCGCAACGCAACAGGGCATCCGCGAGCGGTTGATTGTTGCTGAAAAGCCCGCCAACCTGCGGCCCAAGTGCGACCATGCACGCGCCGGTGAGCGTCGCAAGATTGATCATGTAATCGGGCTTCTGCTTGGCGGCGAGTGCAAGCGCATCGGCGAGAATTAACCGACCTTCGGCATCCGTGTTCAATACTTCGATGGTCTTGCCGTTCAGATATCGAATCACATCGCCCGGCTTCTGCGCATTATGGCCCGGCAGGTTGTCCGTCGTCGGCACGTAGCCGGTGACTTCGATGTCGAGACCGAGTTTGGGCAAACAGCTCATCGCGGCGATCACCGCGGCGCCGCCGGCCATGTCGAGCTTCATGGTTTCCATGGACTTTGACGGTTTGAGCGACAGGCCGCCCGAATCGAAAGTGATGCCCTTGCCGATCAGCGCAATTTTTTTCTTCGGTCTGCCGCTGGGTCTGTAATGAATCTTTATAAAACGCGGCTCTTCTTGACTGCCACGGTTTACGGCCAAAAGTCCGGCTAATTTCATCGCTGCGATCTTCTTTTTGTCCCACACTTCCGCAGAGAGTCCCCGGTCGCTGCAATACTTCACAGCTTGCTCGCCGAGGAAACGTGCCGTGGCTACCGACGGCGGTTCGTTGACCAGATCGCGCGCCAAGAAAACTCCGGGAACAATGGTTTGCGCCGTGGTGACGGATCGCTGCAAACCGGCCGTCGGCTTCAATCCCGGTTTGAACAGGGTCAAAGACTTCACATCAGCCGGCGGCTTGGAGGTGGAGCGGTACTTACTGAACTGATAAGCGGCTAACAGCGCGCCTTCGGCTATTGCGCCAGCAGCTTTTTCGGCGTCTTTGTCAGGGGAAAAATAGAGCGCAAGTTCTTCCGCGCCTGC
Source organism: Deltaproteobacteria bacterium (assembly GCA_005879435.1). Lineage (GTDB taxonomy): Bacteria > Desulfobacterota > Binatia > UBA9968 > UBA9968 > DP-20. Next base: position 1,129 of record VBKX01000204.1, on the reverse strand, counting down.
GGCCGCAGCTTCCTTACGCGCCCGCGCGCCCATCTTTCGCCAAGTATCCGTGCCGATATTCGCATTGCCGCCGAGCCCGATCAAGAAAAGCTGCGCCGCCGGCAGCATTCCCGCCGTGGGGTAGGTTAGCGTGTTGCCTTCAGCACCGGTAAATTTACTCTTTTGAATGCGCGCGCGCAGATCGCCTTTCACGCGACGATCCAAAGCGCGAATCAACGATTCGTCAAGATTATTTTCTCGGATGGGAATAACGAGGAGATCCGACTTGATCCGTTCCGCATGAGTATCGCGAAAGTTGATCTGCATCGCGTTCTCACTCAAGTTCTTTGGCGGATGAGAGTCATAAACTCATTGCGGGTTTCCTGGCGCGTGCGAAAAGCGCCGAGCAGACTGCTGGTGATGACATAGGCATTTTGCTTCTCGACGCCGCGCATGCGCATGCACAAATGCTCGGCCTCGATCACGACGGCGACGCCCAATGGATCAAGTTTATCCATGATGATGGTGGCGATCTGGTTAGTCATGCGCTCTTGTACCTGCAAACGGCGCGCATAGATGTCGACCAGCCGGGCGAGTTTGGAGATACCGATAATTTTGTGATGCGGGATGTAGGCGACGTGAGCCTTGCCGAAAAATGGCAGCATGTGGTGCTCGCAGAGCGAATAAAAGTCGATGTCCTTTTGCACGATCATCTCTTCGTAGTCTTCGGTGTAAAGCGCATCGTTTATTACCTTCTCGGGATCCATCGCATATCCCCGGGTCAAATAGGACAGAGCTTGGGCGACGCGCTGGGGAGTTTTTTGCAGCCCTTCGCGATCCGGGTCTTCGCCGATGGCTTTGAGGATTTGGCGAATGTGTTCTTCCATCGTTGCTCCGTTGAGGTTCGGGGTGTTCCGGCTATAGGTGGCTGCTGCGTTTCTCCGCGGCAAAGTCTAAAAAAATTAGCATTAAGCCGAAGGCGGGTCAAACAAGCGGTCGATCAGAGGCGTTGGAGCAGCCAGTGCGGCGTGAAGCGCAAGACGTAGGCGTTGAGCATGGTCATGTAGTCGGCGATCAATAAAATGCCGACGATAATCAGCAGCACGCCGCCGCCGACGTGGATGGCTTGCACGTAACGGCGCAGGCGCTG